>NZ_JBIACK010000004.1:0-281106 GCF_042865285.1 Cytobacillus spartinae
ACGACTGTAAACTCACTTTTTCTTCGTTTCCCTCTTTTTTGAGGAATGATTCCTCACTTACTTGAACCACGGTATTCATGAAACGAAGGTAGGCATCTGTTTTCGCAAGGAGGGAGGCTTTTAATTCCTGGTAACGCCGAACCCCAGCATCGGTGAACGAGTAGAGACGCTTTCGCTTCGTATTCGGATTCTCATGCCGCTCCCACTCACTTCTCAAAAACCCTTCCCGCTCCCACTGGTGGAGGAGTGGATAGAGGTGCCCTTGAGCAATCCCAACGAACCCGCCGGATTCTCGCTTGATTTTCTCATGAAGGTCAAACCCGCTTCGTCTTGCCGGGGCATGATATAGAGCGGTCGTGATCAAGAGCAAATACAATTCTTTTTTCGTCGTAAATACAGTGAGTAGACTACGGGTACGTTCCGTTTGAGCCATCTGTATCACTCCTTACGTTTCTGGATTTGTTCTATCCTTTAGAACCAACCTAGTAAAAATGCGAAAGAATCGGCGCAAAATCGTGAAAATCGGACATGACAAGGGATTATCGTTCGCCAGCCCTCTTTTTCCGGCTTTTTCCGGCGATTTTCTTCTTTTTTTAGTAGGTATAAGGGAAAGGAAAATAGATTCTCAGGTTCGCTCATCGAATGGTTCCGAAATCTCTACAAGAATTATTTGGATTTATTGTACCACACTGTAAGCCCATAGAGAGGCTCGTCTTCTTCATAGTCCGAATTTCTTGTGAAAAATTCGGATAATCTGAAATCAAGTAGTGGATTTTCTGGATCAAGTCCGAAATCCTTAAAACAGAATTCAGATAAAAGAACCCCGTCTCTTCTGAAAGAAATAGGGTCCAAATCCGCTTGAATTCTCGTACATTCTACGTTTTTTACCACGTCTTGAAGAAAATCCAAAAGGGGAGAATGACAAACAGCCATAGATTCCACGAAACAATACCCGTCAAAGGGAGAAGGGAGAAACCAAACGCTCTTCGCCACTTTCGTTTTTCATCCAAGGTTTCCGCTTTTCGCCACTGACGGTAGAGGGCTAAAGAAGAGGAGAGCATGACAAACGTGGTCATGGGGTTTCCTCCTTCACATCCCATACTTTGCCCCACGTTCCTTCAAAGACAGGCTCTCCAAATCGCTTCGTGATCGCTTCTTCTTCAAATGGGCGAGTGCCGTCAGGATTGTGCGGAAGAAGTAGCACATCTGGGTGAGAGAGGGAAATCTCTTCTAGCAGAATCGGAAGATGCCCTTTCGTGATGTAGTAAGAACGCTCAAGAGCGGTAAAGTTTCGGGAACCTTTTCTGCTTTCATCTTGTTGGAACGGATCCCAGCGACCATCCGCTAACACCGAACCTCCCTGCTGCAGAATGTAGCTCGACACATTAAAGTCGGCTAACACTTTAGGCTGGTGGTAGTGTTGATTCACATAGGCCATCTCTTCGACTGGATAGTTAGGGTTCGCTTCTGCTTTTTCAGGCAAAATACCGGCTCCTGCATAGGCAACAACCCCTAGTGTAAACAACAAGAGAAAACGAGAGAATGATAGAGAAAAACGTAGCAAGTTCGTATTCGGAACCAACCCCCAGAAGAAGGGCAAAAACAAAAACAAGAAATGAGCCTGTTTGAATCCTGAAACGGCTAACGTTCCAATCCCTAGAGCAAGGAAGAGGGAAAGAGGATTTCTCTTCATGAGAAACACACAGAACAAAAACAGCAAAAAGACTAGAAGGAGAGTGGGATGTGATGTGTAAACAAGTGGTTTCCATTCCTCGTTCCATTCTGCTACTCGTGGATCTCCTCCAACAAGAAGAATGTAAAGAATGTTTTCGAGACCACCCGGATTGAACAAAGCCACCCCAAATTGAGAAATGGAAAGAATCACAAAAGAAAGGGGGAGTCTTTTTTCCTGATACACATAGGCTGCGACAACAATGCCCCACAAAACGAAAAGGACAGGCCACACTCCTCCATGAACATTGGCTAAAACAAAGGAACTTCCTACTAGGATGAGAGCTCTCCACATCCTCGGTTTCTTGGTAAACCGCACCATCCAGACAAATGCCCACACGATGAGAGGCGCGGATACGATTTGAGGGCGGATCGAGAAAAACATCATCATCATCGGCAATAGAAGAAGGAGAAGAATGAACACATCCATTCCGGTTAAATCTTTGGTTTCTCTCCCTTCTTGTAAAAGACGGACCATGGCATAGACGGTAAAAAACAAACAAAGAGAGGAGGCTAGGTGAACCAAATTCCATCCTCCCTTTTGGTATAGCCAAGCAAGGGCCCATTGAAACCAAATCTCATGAGTCACATAGGGAAGAGAAGGATCAAAACTGTTAATGGCGTAAGTGGGAATTTGGCGATGGTCCAACATCCACTCTCCAATTCCCAAATGAAAGTACATATCTGAATTGAATATGGCGTAAGCAGGAGTCAGTCGACCAAAGAGCAGAAGGATGATCACCATGGCAAACGAGTAAAACAACCAGGATGGTAGAGTTAGATTGGATTGAGGAAGTCTCATGAAACTAGGCTCCTTTCTTCAGGTAGGCAAAGTAACTTAAGCCGTAAGAGTGGGTTTTCTTTTGAAGCAATGAAGATTCTTCTCTTTTAAACAACTGATACAAGCGTTCATTCAACCACGGAGCAGGGGTTTTTTGTTCATCGAGCGGAACTCCCATCTTTTTTAAAAGTCGAGACATGACAGCAAGCGGGAACGTATGGGTTTGAAAACACGTGCCGTACTCGAGAGTCCATCCGGTTTCCTGAAACAAGGAGAGTAGTTCGTCTTTTCGGTAACGGCGTTCATGATGAAGGGCTTCGTCGTGACTTGTCCAGAGCCACGGATGAAGAGGCACGGTAAGGAGCAAATGCCCATCTGGTTTGGCAACGGATTGTAAGTGAATCAACGATTCTCGGTCTTCTTTCACGTGTTCTAACACATCTAAGAGCAACACGGTATCCACTGGAACAAGGGAAGGAACGTGAGGAAGGCATCCTTCGATGACCTCAATGCCTTTTTGTTGGCAAAGAAGAAGGGATTCTGTATGAAAATCCATGCCATAGCGGTTCACACCGCTCTCTTTTAACGTATCTAAGAAAAAGCCAGTGCCGCACCCGACATCGAGAACAGAGTGCGAAGGGGATAACACCCCTTGAGCCGAGAGGAAAGAAAGAATCATTTCCTGTCTAGCTCGGTGCCACCAGTGGGAGGTTTCTTGTTCATTCATATGATGATAGATGTTGGGATTCAAGAGCGAGTCGCTCCTTTCGAATGAGTTGTTTTCGTAAACGAATGAGGGTCGTAAGCATACGAAGGCCATCTTGGATGGGGTGAACGGTCGAACCTGGTTGATCTCGCCAAATGCACGGCAGTTCGAGTACCGGTTCTTGAAGGCGTCGTGCTTTAAGGAGAAGTTCTACATCCATCGCAAACCCTTGTTCTTGTAAGGGTTCAAACAGAATTGGCACGAGGGTATGGTGAAAGACCTTGCAGCCACATTGCGTATCGGGATAGGGAAGGTGGGTGATGAGGCGGGTAGCATAGCGGAACAAGAGTCCGGTGAGTTGACGGAAGAAAGGTTGTTTGGGGATGAGTTGAGACTGCGGATGAGCCCGGGAGGCGATGATGATGGAAGGCAGAGGGGTTTGAGAGAAGACTTGGGTGAAGAAGGAAAAGTCAGTCGCCCCATCGGCGTCACAGAAGGCTCTCCATTCGCCATTTGCCTGTTTCATGCCATGTGCCACGGTTCCACCCTTGCCAAGTCGTTGCTCATTCTCGATGACGGTCATCCATTCATGGGTGTTGGCTAATGAACGTGCTACATCCAAGGTCTCATCAGGGGAAGGTTCAATGACGAGGATGACTTCAAGGGAGTGAGGGAAGGTTTCTTTCCAAGAGAGTAGGGACTTTATGGTAGAAGGAAGTCGTTCGGCTTCTCGGTAACAGGGGATGATGAGGGATAGAAATGGGGAGGGCATGGTACCTCCTCCTTTCAAGGGAAATGAAATACGAAGGGTTGTGCCTTTATTATACGATGTTTTAATAGGTGTTTTCAATGAATAGAGGAATGAAATAACAGGAGAAGAAATCTCCTTTACGCATAGCAATCCATGAATTGCCCTAAATGACTTTCAGGATGGTGATAGATTCGTTTTTGTTTAGGAGAAGTATATTTAGGGGGTGGAGCGGATTTTCGCTTTTTACGGGGTTGTTGGTGAGCAGAAGATCCAAACTCTTTTGTGACAGGTGTTGATTTCATGGGCATAGCCTCCTTATTTATCGTGGAAAAGTCGAATACATCTTTATCGTATCGAAGATTGAAGAGGGTTTTCAAGGAAATTAGGAATAAATCAAGAATAAGTGAATAAAAAAATAACCACAGGGAGAAAATGAGAGTAAAACGTGAAGGGAAGAACACCTATGCAAATTCAATCCACCCTCGCCAAAGCCTGGAGCAAGGCACTCACGCTTACAACTCTTTCTCCCAGAGAGCGGCTTCAAGAAGCAGGTATCTCAATTATTTTTCATACAAAAGAGATTCAGTGGAAAAAAGAAGGGTTTTTGGTGTATCTGGAAGTGATCTTAACCGAAATCAAGTCAGGGGATCGGTGGGAGGTGATCCAAGGCGGAATGGGGGCGACGCTGCCAGAAGCCTACCAAGAAGCCGTACATCTCTTTTTTGACTTACATCTTCCGACTGGAACTGCTCCAGTGGTAGGAGTTGAACCAGAACGCGAAACGCAAGAACCAGAGCCAAAGAAATGGATGACCGAGCCTCAGCGCAAGTGGCTCTTAAAACTCATTGACGAATTTGAGCGGATGGGGGTTCCGCCTCTGTTCTTGAAAGAAAAAATCACGGATGAAGTTGGCATCTTTGCTTCGTATGAAGAATTGACACAGACTCAAGCCAGTAAAGCGATTGACGCGTTAAAAGCATGGAAACACGGAGGAAATAAAGACCTAGTGGAAGCCTCCGTCAAATATCGGTTTCAGAAGTTGGAGGCATCCGCTCCCACGCATTAGAAAAACGCCTTTTAGGAAGGCGTTTTTTCTTGTTTCTGTGGATGTGACGTTACTTGGTCCATGATGACCTTCAGAATGCTTCTCGCCACTTGTTCGCTTCCCCAATTTAAGAACTGTACAGGAATCCGGAAGACATGCCACCCATTCGATTGTAAGTAGCGGTTCCGCCTTTCATCCCACTCTTGTTGAATAGGGTTGTCATGGTGAGGACCATCGACTTCTATTGCAAACTTAAGTCCTCCACACCACAAGGCAATATCAATGTAGAAACGCTCATCCGGGCATTCCAGTACCGGTCCAATCATACCTTTTCCTTTGTATTCGTACATCACGATCCGGCGAATCGCTTGAAACAATCGTCGCTGAGACATAGAGGGCTCAGGTACAAAATCACACCAATGTTTAGAGTGAGTCGGGAATGGGTAGACGGGTGGTTTCCCTTGAATCGCTGCTTCTTTCAAAATAGCTCACTCCTTTTCATAGAAAAACCGAATATACTTTTGGTGTTCCCTGATTCTCGTGCTTTATGCGCGTAAAGCAAAAAAATTCCCCCAAAAGAGATCATTGGGGGATTTCCGAATGCAAAGTGCCTGAACTTCCCATGTGATAGGTTGTCCAGCAAAATCATTTCTATTCAAGAAAGTAATTCTTAACCTCAAACGATTTTAATATCAATTGATCCAGTTCTTCACTTGTTTGAACCGTGAGGGGGTGGGTAAGACCAAGTACAAGCCCCAACTGGATTAAAGAACGTCTTTTTTGTTCAATGATTTGTTTTAAAGATTCAGGAGCGGATAGGACGGTGGACATACATATTCTCCTTATCATAGGCAAATAGAATGAGTTTGAGTCCTATTATAGTATGGAATTGAATAGGTAAACTAGGGAAATAATGACAAATCCGTGAAAGGTGATAACCCGAAAGCCCTAAAGGCTTAAGGGGAGAGAGTTACAATCAAGTTCAGATGAGGGCGACTTTGACGATTTCCTTCATGCCTTCACGCTTGATGCCAGAATAGGAGTCATCGTTTTCATCCATGACGGAATCAAACGGAATGACGAGAAGCGGGGTGCGGTAGTTGAACACGATGAACCGAGTAGCCATATCCTCATACGAGCCTTCGTTATCTTCCACGGTATACTGAAGCGTATAGCCATGGTTTGGTAAGATGCCTTCTGCTTGTAAATCCATGAAGAGGCTTGGTACATCAGATACGTCTACGGTAGAGTTTGAATCATCAAATCCTGCCTCATAGTTCGTGAGGAGATAGAGGTTCATCTCATCCAAGACGTTTTCCACTAATTCATCAAACGAATCGGTAAAAGGAACGATTTTTTCAACCAATGGAGCAAACCCTTCCTTTTTCAATCCTTTGTAGTCCCCATCTTCGTTTTGAGAAAAGAGGGTTTCTACAGGCAGAGTTAGGAGAGGATTCGTAGATCCGTTTTCTTTTAAGACAACCTCTTCTGCTACAAACACATCTTCAACAAATGTGCCGACCACACGAACAGATACCTCCTTGGGAAGAATGTTCAGGATCTTCAGAGAGTCAAAAAAGGGAGTAAAGGTTTCTGGAGACACCTCATTGCCTTCATTCCAAACTGCTGAAACGTCTTCATTGCTCCAGCTATCGGCTAGCACGTTCTCTATGTTGTTTAAGATTCCTTCTTGAATACCATTCACCGTTAACATCGTCTTAGTCAAATGTAACTCCTCCTTCAATATCGTGAAAAATGAACATCCAATACCTCTCCAGTATAACATAAAAGGAATTATTAATGAATAAAGGAATAAAACAAAACGTTCAAGTATCTGTCACATCTTTCCTAATTTTTCCCTTCTATTTCTTGAACAGAAGAAAGGGAGAATGATAGAATAAAGGTATACCTAGAAACTAAAAACTGCACCCTCAACCTCCATAGGAGTTTGGGAGAGAGATGCAGAACGAAAGATGAAGATTACTTTAGAACAGTTCAACTAACATACGAGGAAGGACCTCATGAGTTGAAGATGTTCATAGAGGACAGTTCGCAAGAATAATGACGAAAAGTGCAAGACCAAGCCTGTCGGAGGACAGGATACGTCTACCCATCACCCACTTTTATTCATATTGCGGAGTGTTAACTTTATGGCCATCTTGAATTCGTGGGGTTTTTTTATTCCTTTATTCCCAATTTGTTCATAGATTTTTATGAATAGATGGGTTAAAATAGGAACAAGTGTTCTTGTTTTTGCGAAAAATGAGGACAACCCCCGCTCAAGTGGTCATAACTCGATAATCCAGAACGACTGGTGATGGAACCCAACCATTTGTACGAAGAGAGGAGAAAAAACATGAGTCAAATTCAAGCCATTCAACCTAACAACGAATCCATTCACCCTATTTTTTCGGAGATTCCTCCGCTGCCACCGCTCCGCAATGGAAGTGAGGTGGACCTCTGCCGATTGGCTCGTCAAGGGTTGCTACGAAAGGGGAAAAAGGGCTACCAAAAGCGGGAGGAAGGGATGTCGATGTTCGGGGAAGTAGAAGAAGGAGAGTGGTTCTGGATCGAAGAGAGCATCCAATACGTGAAAAAGGGATACGAGGAAACCGCTCAGGAACTCATGGAGGTCAAGCGTGAATGGATAAAAGGTTCTTCGTTCGTTCCATTTTCAAAGATTCTAAAACTGGAACATACCCTACGCCTCTACCTCATTCTATGGGAAGAGGCAGAGCCGTTCTTCTTCCGCTCCCCACGACAATTAGAAGACTGGATAGACGAACACTCAACGCTCGAGTGCTGGTTTGAGAATCTGCTCATGGGAGATGTATTTGACCAGAGCCTTTCGCAAACCATACGTGAAATATGGTAAAGTCAAGACCCCTTTCAAAAATGGAAGGGGTATCTTTCTATTTTCCTAGAATTCCGATATTCATTCATAGTATACTAAACTTACAAACCATAATCCGAATTTCCTTTGGAATTTCGGAGTAGAAAGAAGGGATACCATGCATTCTCTGATTCAATCTGATGTGCAGCACTTTCTTCCCATCATGGAGGCTCACACCGGGATTAAATTCCAGAAAATCAACGTGACGGAATTTGCAGACCTCACGACTCACCCTGAAATTCCTCTGTTTCTTGCCTCTTTGCAACCTTACCCTGCTAACCCTCTTGCCCTTTCTGCTCAAGCCCCTTTTTACGGTACGATTGGTTTTGAAGCCGATCCGCAACTACAATCCTCTATTCTTTCCTATCATCATCACAAAGTCGGCTTAAAAACGGTGTGTAAGGATTTGTTCTTGCATGTGACAGGCATCTTAGCGAAACAACGTCAGCAAATGATGAGTTTTCATATTCTTCCGGTTCTTTCAGGGGAAGCCACCATATTGAGTGAAGGCATTGGGATGTCGTTTTTCTCAGAGCAAGGCGTGTGTACGCTCTTCTTTTTAGATGGATTTCAATGGACTCAAGAAGGAGAGATGACACGTGGCTAAGAAATCGTGGGATTACTTAAACTTGGTGTGTGGCAACTGTGGGTCCCCGCTAACCATTCAAAAAGGCGAATGGGGAACGTTCTATGCCTGCAGCGAATACCCAAAGTGCTACAACCGCTTCACCACCAATCTTTACGAACTCTTGCTTGATAAAGTCTATGACCATGTATTAAAGCATGGCCATGCCAAAAACTTTAAATGGAACGTTCGTAGAAGCCGTCTTCATGCCGTGGTACAAACCGTGAAAGAAACGGACCAACAAGTGACGCTAAGTGTGTTAAACGTGGCTTTTGCGAAAAAGAGAGCCTAACAGAGAATACCCTCGTCTTAAACGACGGGGGTATTGATTTTGGGCAATCCCAGGTTTTCAAAGTATTTCTGATAAGAAGGCGGAACCAGATGAGGGTATTCCTCGCCAAGGTGATGACAATTCCACGCATGCTCTGTCGCTTTCTCCTTTTCTCCAAGAGCATGATACGCGAGTGCGATTTCCATTTCACTCATGATGGAATACCACACGACATTCCCTTTTGAAAAACATTCTCTTCCTTTTTCTAGTTCTTCGATGATTTTTCTTCGGTTCGGTCGTTTCTGGATGTGCTCATCTTGAGAGCGTAATAAATAGTAAAATCCTTTGGCTTGGGCATGTACAGTCTCATTTCGGTGCAAGAGCTCTGCACATTTCTTTTGATAAGATTTGGCGGCAGAATGATTTCCTAGCTCGTAGTAACACATGCTGAGACCTAGACAAATCGCCTGTAAAATTGGGTGATACGTATGATAGTACTTGACGAGTTGAAAGGCTTCTTGGTAGGATTTTAAGGATTCTCGAAATAACGCTCGAGAGGCTTCAGAAGGGCGATGAATCATGGTGTTGTGATCAAAAAGAGAGACAGATCGTTTAATCTCAAATCCTTGTTCAAGCAAGCAATCACCTTGAATATAGTACACTTGCCCTAAATCAAGTCGAGTACCCACCTTCTTTGGAGATGACAAAATACTTCGACAAATGGATAAGGCATTCACAAACTGATGTTGATTTCGCAAAACACGTGCTTCGTAGATAGATAGTTGCAATTGGTGAACGGGGTTTTGAAAGAGTGGGTCTTCTCGGTGTTTCTTCACTTGTTGCAGCGTCAACTGTAACGCATTCTGCTTTAATAGCATTTCTAGTTCATACAGAGCATCTTCTACTTCAAAGCAGCAAGGATCTTCTTCTGATGGAGGTTCTGCCGGGATGTTTCTGTGCTGTTCTCCGTTTAAGGTTTGTAGCTGTTTTAAAATATCCAGATACAAAGAAAGAGCAGGAACGGTTTTTCCTTTCTCAATTTGACTGATCATGGATTGTGTAACCCCGAGTAGATGAGCCATTTTCCCTTGTGTCAGATTCATTTCTTTTCGATACTTCCGTATCATTTCTCCTAAGTCATTCATCCTATTGACACCTTCATCCCAAAATATAAGTATTACTAATATTTTTATTATAATCGAAGAATATTCCTCTATTCATTTAGAAATATGTCGGTTTTATGGCGTTTTTTGTCTATTCCCGCCTTTTCTCCTATTTTCCAAAAAAGTTTAGGTATGGTTTAATATGGAATATACAGATAGATATAAAGGGTTTGTACAGCGTTTGTACAAATTTTGTACGTGCTAGTCGGGAACGGGGTGATGGTGGTCTTTCTTGTATGGCTACTTTGTCCTATTTCCTTTGGGCTAGATGCGATGGAGATTTGCAAAAGAAAAAGAGCATGAGGGAAACAGAAATCTACACACCCAAGTTGAAAGGAGTTGACCCAGTTGAATGCTCAGAACTTTTGTTCCAACAATGTCGTGTTCGAGCGTATGGTCAAGCAAGGTCTAATCTGGAAAGATCAAAAAGGATATTATGCGTTTGAGAAGGAAATTAACTTTTTTGGCGAAGAGGTAAAGGGCGAAAAATACTACCTTGTGGATAGTTATCAAGCGTTTCTATCCATGAAGAACGAATGGAGACATCTTCACGAAACCTTACAAGAAAAAATGAGTCACACCATTCCTTCCCCATGGAGAATTGAATATTTCAAAGGGTTATTGTTAGCCTTATGTGTAGCAGATTACAAGTTAGCCAAACTCGAAGAACTGCATGTGGAGTTGAAACAAGGGCATTTCAAATCTCCTCGTCAGATGGAAGAATGGGTGAGTGATTGTTCCAATTTGGAATCGTTTACAGATAGCATCCATGAATTGGTGTATGATTCTCCATTAAAAGTGTTAAAGAATACGTTACAAAGGATTGATACGATGTTGGCGATGGATTCACTAGGTATCCATCAATGGCTAGGGGCAGCTGAACCAACAGACGTAAAAGACGTAAAGGAAGCACAATAGGGCGAAATATTTCATTTTCATTACATTTTCAATGAAGAACGGTATAAATAGGGCATATCGTGTTGTAATGTGGTAAAATGGGTACAAGCCGGTCCTTCCGGCTTCAAAACCATTTAAAGGAGTGTTGGGATGAAGAAATCGTGGAAATCCCTTGCCTTCAGCGCTCTAGCGTTGTCGTTTGCTTTTGTTACTACTTCGAACGTTCTTGCCTCAGATATGACCTCGACGTCTAACCCTCTCGAAATCGAGTTTCTTCCTGAAATCGGATTTGAATGGAAGAACTTAACACCGTCACAGACTCCCATTTTCCTACCGAGCTCCAGAGTCAATGCCTATGAGTCTCTCATGAAATACAAGTTGTCACTGACTGGTGACACGAAAACCGATGTTCATAAGGCGTACAATGTTCAAAACATGTCGGTCATTACCGCAGAAGACCTTGAACAGTTGTTTGACGGGAAACTAAAAGGGAAAGGGCTTAAAACCATTGAAGTAGGTCAAAAATACAAAATAGACCCAGCCTTTTTAGCCGCCATCATGATGCATGAAAGTGCCAACGGAACCAGTGATGCCATCCATCGTCTGAACAATGTCGGAGGAATCATGTACTACGAGGGAGGTCTTCGTAAGTTTAAAAGCGTGGATGAATCCATTGAGGAACTTGGAGCTCTACTGGATCGATTGTACTTGCCGAATGGGAAAAACACACCGGAAACCATTCAAAAATGGTACTGTCCGGTGGGGGCTTCGAATGACCCAACCGGCCTTAATGTGCATTGGCTAAAAGCCGTGACGTACTACTGGAAAGAAATTCGTTCCTATGCTGTACTAAATGAAACGGACCTTCCTGTCGTAGCTCAAAAAGATTAACCGAGTATGTCATATCCAAGTCTATGAACCTCTAACACTCTGAATTTCTAGGGAAATTCAAGAAAATCTTAGCGGTTTAGGAGAAGAAGAGCCTGATAAAAGCAAGAAAAAAGGACCTCTTTTGGAGGTCCTTTTTTAGTATGGAGTAATCACGGGTGTAGGCTTTTGAAAACCAGGTTTCTTGATGGGTTTAACGGGTTGGGGTTTGGGAATGGTTGGTTTCGGGATATGGATTCCATGAGAAGGAACAATGGTTCCTTTCACCGCTAGGCTTGTGGCTGGAATGCTCACGACCACATAGGGTGTCGTAAGAACTTGCATCACCATGTCATCCTTTTTCGGGCTCGTATGTTTGGCTTGCGCCATGATCACGGCAGGGGAAACCGAATAGATTCGTTCGATGGCGATACTGTGACCACCAGACGTTTGCTCCCCTAATGAAGCCAAGATGTACGTCTTATCTCCAACGGTTTGAGAGAAAATGCCACGTTTCTCTGCCTTTGGTAGCAAACCTTGTTTGATTTCATCTGGCAAGGCTTCCTCCGTTTCCATTAGATAGGGAATGGATTGGAATTTCGATTTCGAGATGGATTTTCCCATCGGGGAGCCGGGAAGTTGAGAAGCGGATGCCGCACTTCCAAATGCGAGCAAGAGAATCAAACTCGCTAGCAACCAAGTGAATCCTTTTTTCATTCAAACACCTCCTACAAAAATGGACACATCGCTTAGATATGTCATAACCAAGTACAAGGGGTGTAATAGGGTTTTATAGCATGTTAAAGTCAGGTTTAGACCAGTTGGAAGGAAAAGACGATGGAAGTGATTCAGTGACAGAAGTAAGAGGATGGAGCGAAAGGAAAATACATAGAGAAAAAACGCACAGATGATGTTGAAGAATTTCTTTTCTGTCTCAAAAATACGGGTATACCCAAGAAACTGAGATAGTGAGAATAGGAGAATCAAGTGATTTCTAATGGCACTTCTCCATTGTACCACAAAATTGCGATGTATACGAGTATTATTTATGAACAACGGAATGTTTAGTCGGGTTTGAATTTCACAAAATAACAATTTTGTGAAGTTGACAGATTCATAGAGAGAAAATGGGCTGTATAACCTCCACTACCTTGGTTGGTTCTTATTTTCCTGCTGAAAATAAGATTGGTAGTTGAAAGGCGTGAAACTTTAGATGTATCCTTTCTCCTTCAAACTCACAAACTTCGTTTGGGTTCCAATGATGATGTGATCCAAAACAGGAATGCCTAGTAGACTGCCTAGTAGTTTAGAGGAACGAAAGTTTTCCATTCCTCTAGTAGACGAACAAAGGAATCTCATAGTATGATAGAGTAACAACCATATTATGGTAGATATGATCCTGAAATCTTCGATTTCGGATTGGAGGAATTTGCACATGTCTATGATTAAAACCCGAGTATCATTCGAGCAGCTCCCTTCTATTCTTCAAGAGGTGGTAAACGAAGAGGTTATCCATCACGCTGGGGTGGTTCGAGAAGCCTTGTTTACAGAAGAAAACGGTCATATTGTGAAAACCTACTCTGTATTTGTGGAGCTAGAACGAGCGTGGAGCATCCATTCTCTACATGTAAGCCCTTATAACGAGCATCAAGAACTTAAAAAAGAAGATGTACAAAGCGTAACGATTCACAAAGAACACATCGAAATCATCAAATCTCTTAGGTAGAACAAGGGTAGTTGGTTTATGAAAAATCTGTGAACATGTCGAAAAATGTCTTGATATTCATGATTTGTTTTGATATTCTACATATACGTTCTGTTATTGCTGAAGTTCTGAATACATAGAATTCAGATAGATGTCTCCTGTTTATGAAGAGTTGTATCTGTATACTCAGACACCTCTCTTTTTAAAAAGAACAGGAGTGAATGACACATGAAAAAACGTAGCATCTTTTCCATTCTATCGGTAGGAGTCTTGGCAGCATGTATCGGGTTCGGTACCTTTGCCCCGAATGAGGCAGAAGCATCTCCCCCACCATGGCCAACCTTCTCATCCACCAACTCTGAAATCGTAGAGTAAGTTCTCGAATTTCAGGTAGGAGACATCACTCAGCAGCCATCCAGAAAAACAATCAAGAGTAACACACGGCGATGGAGAGTGGAAACACTCTCTTTTGTTGTGACAGGAGGTCCTTTTATGCCAAACTTTCAGCAACAGATTGGCCTAATGGTGAAAGAAAAACGAAAAGAAAAGAAAATGACGCAAGCCGATCTTGCACGAGCGGTTGGGGTCACTCAATCGACCATCTCACAAATGGAGAAAAATATACTCACACCAACCATGACAGTGCTGGTAAAGGTGTCTCACGCACTTGGAACCACTCCCTCCTTCTTCCTGACACTTCATGAAGATACAACCGTCTATTACCCGAAAAAATTTGAAGGATTCCTAGAAGAGGTAGAGAGTTATTACAATCGTTATGAGTACGAAAAAATGGGTACACTCATCCAACAAGCAGAAGAGGAAAAATGTTGTATAGATGATCCACACCAGCTCCCGTGGGTACTCATGTGGAAGGCAAAATACCTTCTTCAAACCTATCAATTGGATAAGGCACTCTTCCTGTGCTTTCAGATTTTAGATGAGATGCATATATATCTCTCTAATAAACTAAAGGGAGAGATTCATCGTGTGTTGGGTGATATTTATTACGCTCAATCGGTCGTATTAGAACCGATTCACATGGAAGTCGAGCCACATACCGAATCTTACCGGAATTGCGAAGAAGCCTTGTTTCATTATCGCAAAGGTTATTCCTACCTTCATTTTGAAAACAAAACAAGTGATTCGTATAAAAAAATCTTGTATGGCATCGGTGCTTCTCTTCAGCGTATGGGAGAAGATGAAGGAGCACAAGAATACTACGAGAAGTGTATCCGACGAGGTGCCCAGGATATGAAGAATTACAAAAGTTACGAGGGAAGTATTCACTTAGCGAATGCTCACGTATGGCTTGGGAGAAAGGATTATGGAAAAGCCCTTTTTTTGACGCAAAAAGCCTTAATGGTCTACGAAGAAATTGACGATTTTCGCAACCAAATGACGTGTCACCTCATGTATGCAGAAATCTATGAAGACATGAAGAACATAGAACAGGCTCAACAATCGTATCAGTCTTGCTATGACGTCTACCTAGCTCATCCGGAGCAAAGTCGACTAGACTTTATTCAAACATTAAAAGAAAAGGGATTTGCTTGTTAACCATCGATTTTAAACGATCAAACATCCCTCTTTTTGGAGTGCCGCACCCCTTTGAGGGTGTTTTTTTGTTTGGAATACTTGGTGAATTCTAGTAAGATTAAGATACTAATTCTGAATCGTAGAATGAAGATGAATAGACTTGTATAAAGAAAGGAGTGTCTTCTTTGACTCCAGAAAAAGCCTTGAACGTGTTCTCAACCTGGATGAAAAATCGAGAGTTATCATCTGGAACCCAACAAGAATATCTCTACAATGTTCGTCGTTTTCTTGTCTTTTTAAAGGAGATGTCTTTTGGGGAAGCCACCAAACTAGAGGTCATGGAGTTTCTAACTGAAGAACGAGAAAAGCATCAAAACACAGCCTCCACGAGAAATCGAAAACTGATGGCCATTCGAGCCTTTTACCGCGCGTTGAATGATTTGAACGTCTATACAGGAAACCCAGCCAAAGAAGTGGATGCTGCGAAGACGGTGAAAGAGAAACTGCCGACGTATTTGGACCGTAAGGCATGGCTCGCCTTTTTAGAATCCGTGCCGAATAGCCCCTTTGAAATTCGAGACAAAGGAATGTTTCGGTTGATGGTGGAAGCAGGGCTGCGGGTGTCAGAGGTACAAAAGATGAACACGACCCATCTTGACCGGGAAAACAGTGGAATTCATGTCACGGGAAAAGGCAATAAACAACGGTTTATTCCCATCTCCCCTTCTCTCATGTCGTTTCTACAGCTCGTGATCGACCAACGGATCCCGCCAAAACCAAGTGACCCGTATGCTTTATTTGTGTCTCGAAACGGAACCCGTATTACCAGAAGGCGGATACAACAAATCGCAGAGGGCATTTTTGAGAAACTCCCTGCGATGGAAGGATTGGAGCACTTAGAAGGTCTGGGATTATCGTGTCACAAACTTCGTCATACCTTTGGAACGAACCTTATGCGAAGTGGCGCAGACCTACGTACCGCTCAAGAACTCATGGGACATGAATCTCCTGCCACGACGCAGATTTATACCCACGTAAACAATGAACAAAAGCGAAATGCGATTGATCAACTGCATTCTTTCTTAAATTCCTCTGATGACTAAAGGGATTCGGATGAAAGCAAACAAAAAGCACCGGTCTTTCCAAAATTCTTGGAGAAACGGGTGCTTTTTTATGGATTCTGTCTTGTATGAGGGTGTAGGATATGGTACCCTCCCTTCTTACTACATTTGCTTTAGGCGGATGATTTTTTATCCTTGGATATGACATACTTGGGTAATGGTTTACGGTTCCACAGGAATGTTATAGAGGTTGATAGATTTTCGGAATCGATGGAAACATCTTCTCTATTTTCTTAGCGGTCGCTGCATGAAGGGTGACATAGAGATAGCCATTCCAGTAGCCCACGACGGCCAGCAACTCCTCTTGTTGTTTTAGGTTGTAAAGGGTCTCCCCGAAATGTCCCGTATGACGTTTTTTCGTCATTTTGACGCCTCTCATTCCAATCCCTCCTCTCTTCATTCCATCATTACTTTCGCTTCACCTCGTTGATGAGTTCTTTCAACAGTTGAATACGGGCTTCTTTCCTTGCTGCATCTCTTGTATACGCCCCATCATCCCCTGAGTAGAAATACTCTCGGTGGTCAATCGGGGTACGCTCTTCTCTTTTTAGTACATCCTCTAGTACCGATAGAGGCAACGACGATTGAGATTTCTTTTTTAACTTCTTACGTAACCTTTTCACCTGATTGGATTTTTTCGTGTGATCCTGTTTGATTTTTTCGAAGTGTAGCATAGAAACCCCCTCCTTTATTTGTCTCGGATTCTTAATTCTTTACTAGAATTAAGATTGATTGCTTCTCGTAGGTCCCAGATGTCTTTGCACGAAACCCTAGTCGAGTAATCTTCCCGGTCCGCTTTTGAGCCTCCGTGAAAGTTTTTATCTACAAAATTCTGTACGGTTGCTCGTAACTTCTCGTATTCACGGATGAGTACCATGGCTTCTTCTCCGTTTGCAACGTTTTGTTCACATATGTCGTTTCTCATTCCTTCAATCATTCTCTCTATAGGGGTCATGTCATGTTCCTCCTTTTGATTCTTAATTAGGGTAAAACAATAAAAACCCCGACTTCTTGGCGTACAGTCGGGGGGGCATAAACCAAGACACATCCGTTTTGGGTCTTGGTGGCTCGTCCCTCACAAGGGGAGGTGGGGAAAAGCCTTGAGGAAGTTAGATGACTCAAGTGATCACCACTTTAGTTCGGTTTTGAATCCTACTCTCACAGGGGGTTGCGAGATTCATAGATTCAGAGGAGAAAAGTTGTTCTTTAGGGGGATGAACAACTCTTATACTCTTATTTTATACCGATATTCATTGTTTATCAAGTAGTTCAACCCTTTAAAGGGTAAAGTCCTTCTCTTGTTCACAAAGTTGTCACACTTGTCTGAATATCCCCAGAAACCTAGGAAATCTAGCATTCTCAGAAAAAGACTAGAAGTTCACATAGGACAACACGGCTGATAGATTGTCGTATCCTCCACGTTCATTCGCTCCGTTGATCAAGTGCTCAGAAGCCGTTTTGCAGTTTCCACCTTGAGCAATGAGTCGAGCCATTTCATTCTCATTGAGGTGTTCTGTAATTCCATCTGATACAAGTACCAGTAAATCCTCTTGTTGAACAGACCCCGAGCGAATATCCGGAGTGACAGCGGAAAACACGCCTACAGCATTGGTCACGGTAAAACGTTCTGGATGATGTTTGATTTCATCTTTGTTGATTTTTCGGTCTTTAAAGAGCTGTTGGGCGACCGTTTGATCTTCAGTCATGCCAATGAGTTGTCCTTCTCGCATGAGGAATAGTTTGGTGTTCCCCACATGAGCAAACGTTATTCGTTTCCCTGCGGTGAGTGCTACCATCGTTAACGACGTACACAATCCCTGGTAACGACCTCCCCCTCCTTTTCTGGCTCCTTCAATGACTCGATGAGCCACGTAAAAGGCTTCTCGAAGCAACGGTTCAAGGGGCATATGAGGTTGAAAACGAGCCTCTAAGAAGGTTTTCATTTCATAGATAGCTAGGGTTGAGGCAGCGAGCCCTCCTAAGTGACTTCCTTGTCCATCGGCCACCATTAAAAACAAGGTGTCGTGTAATTCAAAGGCTTCAATCGCATCTTCGTTATAGTCTTGTTTATCTCCTTTATGCGTGAGCGCATAGAAATCAAAACGACTCATATTCCATCCTCCTTTAGGAAAATAGGCGAAAATCGCCATAAAGGAGTCTATCGAGACTCCTAAAGAAGATGAAACGTGTCTGGGAAAATCCCAGCCGCCAAGACAAACAGCAGAACCAGAGCAAGACGAATGACAAATGCCATGACTAACCAAAGAAAGGTCCAGCCCATTACTCTTCGGTATCGAACCTCCCCTGTCGTCGCCCGGTCATAGTACCAAACCGCAATCCCAAATAGAATTGAAAATACTCCTACGATGGGTTTCCATACCAAGAGAGCCGCAAGGAGCCATTTCCATTTAGAGGTATAGAGGTAGAACCCGTTGTCTAAGAAAGGGTCAATGCCCTTTTCCCCTTGTTGAATCGCCTCTTTTACCGCCTCTTTAACTTTTTCCTCCACATCCTTTTCTTTTTTGTTCTCACTCATCTTTCTTCCTCCTTTGATTCTCAATTCCTTACCATCTTTTTTCCCGTGGGAAAATAAGAATCAGGAATTAAGATTGCAGGGATCATTCTTTTGTAGAGGATAGTAGAGTCTTTTTTTCCTCTACGAAAAAAAAGATTGGGTAGGTCAAAAGAATATAACGCACTCCTTTCTTAAAGGAGAGGAGTCACGTATTCGAGAATTTCTTCAAACACTTCATGTTCGGTTTTGCCTGATACTTCTAGGAGAACCGCTTTTTCGGCTTCCTGTGCATACCGTTTCACTTGATTGGTCATGGCGTCTCGGTGTTCGTCTGAGAACCGATCGTAATGGGTTTTTTCGTCTTCTCTTCTCTTTCCCACTCTTCCTGTAAAGAGAAGTTCAAGAGCTGGTGCGGGCGTGTGATGTTTAAGTCCATGGTGGAAAAACCAAAGCAGTTCTTCTGAAATTCCTTGTAATCCTTGAAACAAAAACGTCGTTTCAAAGAACCGGTCGCATACCACCCATGTTCCGCTTTGGATGGCTGGTCGAATGACTTTTTCTAAATGCTCTTCTCGTGCAGCGAGGTAAAGCAGCCATTGAGTTTTCGGTGAGTAGGATTCTTTCATGAGAAGAGAACGTAACTCACACCCAAGGGGGGTTCCTCCTGGCTCAAACGTGTGAATCACGCTCTTTCCTTGTTTTTCTAGCCACTTTGTAAGATGGTTGGTTTGGGTAGTTTTACCTGTTTGATCTAACCCTCCGCAGATGAGGAATTTCCCTGCCTTCATTACTCACACCCCTCTTCGATTAAGAGAGAGAGTTCATCCACATTCCCTTTGATTTCCCTACTCATGTCTTGGAACCGTTTCGCAAGACTTCTCACATTCTCATCTTCCGCCCGAGATTCTAGCACAAGCGTTACGAGTTCCTCCATCATTTCTTGTTGGAGGCGAATCATTTGAAGGGTTTCATACATGATGACTTCTTCGGCAAACTCAAACTCAATGACCTCGACTCTTTCTTCCTCTTCCTGATCCTTTTGTTGTCTCCACTCGTTTAATGAGACGATTCTTAATTCCTTACAGGAATTAACATTAATCGTGCGTTTTTTCTGGGACTTCTTCAAGAGGAGAAATCCTTGTAGGAAAGTTCCGGATAGGTTTTCGTCAGAAGATCAAACAGAGAATCGAAGAAGAGGTTTAAGAGAATGCGAAGTTTGTATTGAGCGAGGATGTCAGGAGTAAGCGTTTTGGCGGCTTTTTGAGGGGTGAGTTGAAGAATGTGTTCCACGAGATGCTGTACACAAATATGTGCTCTCAGCTCCCCGATATTTCCATGGAAGTAATTCGGAGGAAACCGTTTACGAGTGCCATCTAACACTTCTTGATAGACACTTTTCACGCGAGATTCTAACGATTCTTCAGGAAGGTGAGGATACGCTAGTCGAACGAGCCACTGAATGCTACGTTCTTCGTTTTTTTCAGGAAAATCTTCTACGTATTTTAGAAGAATCTGTAATTGGTGCTGTTCGAGGATGTTTATGGTGAGGGTTTCATAGGCTTCTTCTGGAGTCAGGTGAAGAATATGCTCCACCAAGTAGTGCATGAGTTCTTGGATTCGTCGTTTGCGAACGGGTTTTGTAAAAAACAGTGGGGAGAAGTGCTGAATCTCTCCTCGTAGGATCCGTTCGTAGGTTAAAACGCTCTCCGTTCGGTCGAGAGTTTGCAACCAAGTCAACCTCCTTTTTCTAAATGGTATATTTCTATCTCTATTATACTGGATTGTTGTCCAAAAAGCGTCCTGTAGAACGGTTAAATTGGCAAATCTGGGAACGAAAAACTTGGCATCATCGCTTGAAATTCTGATACATGTACCGCGACCATCAATACGCCTACCACCAGAAAGATCATGAATACAGGCGGTTGTTCTTCAGACGTGTAAAAGGAAATCGCTGTCCCTACTAAAAAGCCGAGGACAAAGAACACTGGCGTAAACGAAGCATCTAAGAACGAGTTCGCAATCGACGTAACCACCCCACCTACACCTGTCGCAGCAATTCCGATTAAGACGTACTGAAAGGAGCGAAACATGAGAAGGGCGACAACCAAAAACAAGACTTCTTTGGGGATGAATGAGGTTGCAGCAAGTACGTTCATCGTTTCATTCCTCCTTTCACAATTTCTGAACCCCGTTTAGGCATTCAGATAAGAGGGTTCCCCCTCTCCAATCCCAGAACATCAATCAAACGCCAGTTGTAACTTGTACTCTTCATCCAACACCAAAAAGGCGTCAAAATCTTTGTCGGTCTTGGTAGAGTGAAGCGTCACTTTCTTCGAGGTTTTGCCATTTGTGAAGAGCTGTTTCGCTTCCACTTTCGAGATGGCTTTTTTGCCGAGTTTTTCAAACTGGTTCTTCCAGATCGTGACGGTACACCCGCCGTCTTCTGCTTTCCAATTTCCACACCCGAAGTTTTTTTCGTTTTCAAAGATGTTGCCCCCGCATTTCGGGCATTTGCACAAAATATCTGCCAATGGTATTCCTCCTTATACAAATAGAACCGATTCTGAGTCTTTTTATCTTTTTTCCTTCCAGGAAAAAAGAATCTTCCCTGCAATCTTTTTTCTTTAAAGGAAAAAAGAATAGGGAAAAAAGATTTTTTGAACCGATTCCATAAAAATTTTGATAAGGAGAGGCAAATCTGTACGGCCCATCGTCTCATTGTAGGGTTTGGCCACGTTTGCCTCTATAATTTGAATTCTATAAAGAATTCGGAATCAATCCGAACATTAATAAGAACGTTCGGGATAATAGAGAAGGAAAAATCCTTCTCTTATTTTCCAACAGCGACAATATACACATTGATGCCTTCAATCAAAAGATAGAACAGAAACACACAAAGGAGAATAGCTACCAGCAATGCCTTCCACTGAATCTTTTCTTTTGGAGGTTTTGACATCGTCATTGCCTTAAAAGACCAGTTCGACTTTGTTGTTTTTGTATTCAAGGAAGGCTTCAAACTCTTTTCCTGTTTTCGGTGATTTCAGTTTGACTTTCCTTGATGTTTTACCTTTTGTAAAGAGCGTTTTGGCTTCTGTAGCAGTGATTTTCTTCTTGCCGAGTTTTTCTAAACTGTTTTTCCAAATGGTGTTCTTACAGCCGTTTTTGTAGTTGTTGCAACCGTAAGCCTTTTGGTTCTCGACAATATCGCCCCCACACGAGCATTTCGCAATGGCGCCTGTAGTGGATACACCTTTCTTCGGTATGACAGGTGCAGAAAGTTTTTGAGCATTGGACCCAAAAACACTTGCGACCATGCCTTCTACTTCCGTTTTGAGTTCACTCATGAACTGAGCCCGAGTAAGTTTTCCTTGCTCCACATCGGCTAGTTTTTGTTCCCAGCGAGCGGTCATCTCAGGGCTTGCGAGAGTTTCAACCGGCAAGACTTCTAGCAAACTCATTCCTTTTTCTTGCGTCGGAACCAAGGCTTTTTTGTCTCGCTTGACATACCCACGCTTGATGAGTTCTTCAATGATCGAAGCACGTGTCGCTTCGGTGCCGATTCCCATGCCTTTTAAGGTCGCTTTCAACTCATCTTCTTCGACGAATTGACCCGCATTGGCCATGATTTTTGGCATCTCATGTTCTTGAATACGACTTGGTGGAGTGGTTTTCTTCTTCTCCACTTTCGCTTCTTTCGTTTGAACCGCATCTTTTTCTTTGACAAGCGGAAGCACGTTGCTATTTGGAATCCCTTCTACTTCCCTCCAGCCTGCTTGTTTCAAGGCTTTTCCGGAAGACTTGAAGGCTTCTCCTTCTACGGTGGTCGTGAGTTTCGTAGAATCCCACACACACGGCGGATAGAAGGCTGCCACGAATCGCTTCACGATTAAAGTGTACACATTCTTCTCTTCTTGAGAAAGTTTCGATAGATTCGGTTTCTTTTGAGTCGGGATGATCGCTTCGTGGTCACTGGTTTTGCTGTCATTGACCATGTATTTTGCAATTCCCCACTTATTTTGAATGGCTTTATCGGCAATGGAAGAAAACTCACCCGAAATGGCTTCCAGTCTTGCTTTCGTCGTCGCACCTGTGCCACTTGCTAGATAGCGAGAACTCGAACGAGGGTACGTAATGAGTTTGTGTCCATCGTACAACTTCTGAGCAAGTTCAAGCGTTTTGTTCGGATTATATCCAAAGGCTTTACCAGCCGCTCCCTGTAACTCTGTTAAGTTGAACAGAAGAGGCGGGTTTTCCTTTTCTTCTTTCACGATGCATTCCGTGATGACCCCAGGCTTGCCCTTTACTTTTGCAAGGATCGCTTTGGCGTCACTTTCTTTTGAGAATCGATCTTCTTTGCCTTTTGCCCACTGCCCTTCGTAGTCCCCGTTCGGGTGAGCAAATACGGCTTTTAAGTTCCAGTAGTCTTCCGGCACAAAGTTCTGAATCTCTTGTTCTCGTTTGACAAGGATGGCTAAAGTAGGTGTTTGAACCCTTCCAATAGAAAGAACATTCTTGAACCCACCAAACTTTAACGTCATCGCACGGGTTAAGTTCATCCCCACAATGTAATCACTTTCGGCGCGACACACGGCGGCATCGGCAAGTCCATCATAGAGTTTCCCGTCTTTACGTGACGTGTACGCATCCAGAATTCCTTTTTCCGTCATGTCTTTTAACCACATGCGGGTAAACGGCTTTTTGCATTTCGCCATCTTGTAAATGGTACGGAAGATATGCTCTCCTTCACGCCCGGCATCAGTGGAGCAGATGAGTTCTTTGGTCGTCGGGTCGTTAAAGAGTTTCTTGATGGTATCAAATTGGGATTTCTGTAGTTTATACATCGTGCCACCCGACATTTTGAGTGGAATGGTGTCAAAAAAGAACGGCAATGTATCGGCTTTCCAGTTCTTTAAGTTCGGGTCGACTTCATGCGGTTCTTTTAACGTGAACAAGTGACCAAACGCATAGGTCACGATATGGTTCTTTCCTTGTAAGTAGCCTTGTCTTCTCGCTTCTTTAATGAAACGATCGTATTTTGGATTCGACAAGTGCTTCGTTTCTAGGATTTCTCCGTTTGATAGAGAAACTTCTTTCAAAGCCGCTGCCACGGATACCGCTTGATCTGGTTTTTCACAAAGAATCACTTTCATATGAGAGTTTCCTCCTCTTTCTGATAGATATAGTATACCACAGTTATCGTAATATTGTAAGAATATCGGAATGTTATTTGTAGAAAAAGGACCACTTTCAGCAGAAAGTGGCAGGATGGTTATTTCGTTTGGTCAAACCCATCTGGAAAAGAAGGAAATGGTATGCCGAAAAACGTAAATCCTGGTGTTGGTGCTGGAATTACTTCAGGAGACGTAGACCCCTCTTCTGGAGCAGAAGGTTCAGTGACGTTGCTCCAAAAATCTCCTAGACTGATAGAAGTAAAAGTATTCTTTAGAGAGGTCATGGCTTCTTGGAAAATTGGGGTTTTAAATTGCTCTGGCATGTTTTGTTCGGCAAGAGTCAACATTTTTTCTTGCAGTTCAGAGTTCTTGAAAAAGTCTTGAACCGTCATACCTTCTGGAAGAACGACGCTAGTTCCTTTTTCAAGAGCGACTTGGTCGTTTCCACTCATCAAATCATCCCATAGAGCCCAGTGACTATCTTGAGGAGCGTTCCAATTTGCCCACTCTGCACTTCCCCATTGCTTTTGCATTTCTTCAAAACCGGGAACTGTGGAATCCTTGAAGGCATCTACATCAATCTGACTTTGATCAAATCCTCCTTTGAAGGATTCAAAGTCAATGCCTGCCTCTTCAATTTGTTGCTGCAGTTCTGGAGAGAATTCACCTTTCATGTCTCCAAATTTTTTCTCCCATTCTTCGGGGGTAATGGCAGAGGTTTTGTTCCCTTCTGCAAACACAAAATTCGGAATGGCTAGAAGTAGAACGAGTGCCATCATTCCTATTTTTTTCATATGATTTTCCTCCTTTGATTTAAAAAATGGGAGGTGAGAACCACCTCCTATCTGAAATCTTACAGAATTCAGATTATCTGAAATTCCTAACGAAAATTCAGACTATCTGAGAGTCTAAAAAAGAATTTCAGAACTTCCGAAAACCGGAAATAACAGAAAACGGTCTTAAAAATGACCGTTTCGAGCCATGCTGTAATACCCGCTTCGTGAGACAATGATGTGATTTTTAAACCACATGCCGTTGGCACGAGCAAATTCAAGTACGGCTTCTGTTGCTTCGATGTCGGAGTCGCTTGGGAAGGCGTTCTTCGTTGGATGGTTGTGAACGAGGAGAAAGTATTTCCCGTTCATTTGCTGGTACAAGGATTTCATACTCGGAAATGGAGGAAGGTAACAATAGTCACGCGTTCCAATTCCAATGAGATGATCCGTGTAGTTTCCTTCAGCATCCACGATGAACATCATGAGATGCTCCCGTTTTTGCCGAACGATTTTTTCGACTTCCGGTAATCTCGCCCAATCTTTGGCTTGACCCGGTGCCTTTTTCTTGCCATGAAGTCCAGCTCCATCACTCAACTCATAGAGGAGTAAAAGGCTTTGTGACAAGACAATGGCTTGTTCATAGTTGATTTCGTAGTCCCTTGCCAACTCTTGAATGCTTTTATTCTTAATGTCTGCCCAAAGTGTCACATCAGTCGGAAACCCCTTTAACGGAGATCCCACCATGAGACGAAGTCGGTCAGTGTACGTTAAGGCTTCTGGAAGTGGAGCATCAAGGCTTGGGGAAGGAGACGAGGTGTAAAAAAAGTCTTTAATCTTTTCTAACATGTAAATTCCCCCTTTAATCTCAATACAGTGTCCTGAGACATCGTCGTAAAAAAAGCCCCAAAAAAAGGCTGTGAAGTTACTCTTAGTATGTCATGAATAACGGTATTTTTCAAGAATAGATTGTTTATTACCAGAAAAAAAGAACCAAAGCCAGAAGGCTTTAGTTCTTAAACAAGCGTTTTTCTAAGATTTTGACCAATTTTTTCGGTAGGCCTTCTAAGTTGTTTACGGAGATGAAATTCTTGTAGATCGACGCAATCGCATCTTGTCCATCTCCAATCGCAATCCCGACAGTCGTAATGCCGTATTTCTTTTGAAGGTCTTCGACAACCGCTGCCGCATCTAGTTGTGCTCTAGTCTCCATGAAGTACCCGCTTCCATCATTGTGGAATGGGTCACCGTCACTGATGACGAGAAGCAGTTTGTCTTTTTGCGGTTGTTGAGCCAAATACTCACCCGCATATTTCAAACTCATACCTTCCCGTGTGTTGTGACGAGGATAGATTTTGCACACGTTTTGCTTTTGCTCAGCAATCGGTTTCTCAAAACGAATGTAGTGGTTAATTCGCGTTTGAGGGCGACCATTCACCGCATCATGACCGGTAACCGCAAAAGGAATCTTTAGACTCTGGCACACTTCCGCCATCATGATACAAGCACGAATCGCATGCATGTAGCGACCGTAATCTCTCATGGAGCCACTTTCATCGACTAACACTTCAATCACAAGGTCGGCTTCATCTGACTTGTCGATTTGTTGATAGTAGATTTTTTGGTCTTTGCGGTACAGTTGGTTTTGAGCGATTTTCCCAGATGTTAAGCCGTAATGCTTTTGGTCTAAGTTGTACTTGATCGCATTCTTCAAGTTTTTGGTAAGGTTGCGAGTCACTGGTTTGATGGGTTCAAAGAGCTCTTTGTAACGACTCTTTAACTCATCTTGAGAAAAAATCGGTGAAGCCGTAGGTGAATCCACATTCATGGAACAATGCTTGTGGTTATCGGAATACTTAACGGTTTTTAAGTATTCTTTGATTTTATTCGCACGTTGCTCGGCTTTTTTCGCAGCCTCTTCTTCTTTTTCCACGTCACTCATGATTTCTTCCATCTCCTCAGAGATTTCGTTCATGAGATTCTCCATTTCTTCTTGGAGTTGACGCTCCATTTCTTCAATTTCTTCATCAGAAAGTTCAGGAGAAGAAGAAGGGTCATCCGACTCGCCTTCAGGACGTTTGCCGTTGCTATCATCAGATGATGTGTTTTGGTTGCTTTTCGAAACAGCATCGTTTTGGCTGCCAGACTCACTTGCAGACTCATCATCCTCTGAATCTGAATCTCCAGAAGAACTTCCTTCTGAATCATCATCAGACTCTTCAGATTCTTCATCAGAATCATCGCCAGTACCAGAACCGTTTTCAGATTCCTCTTCATCCGAAGATTCGTCTGAAGAACCATTTCCACTTCCTTCACTCTCTTCATCAGAAGAAGCGTCAGAGCTGGAAGATTCGCCATCTCCGTTCTCACTTCCTTCTCCTTCTTCGTCTCCTTCTTGTTCAGAAGCATCAGAAGAAGAGCCTTCACTAGAAGAAGATTCGCTGTCAGAAGATTCCTGAGCGTCTGATTCTTGTGTGTCGGAGGAAGATGAAGATTCTTGTGAAGATTTATCATCGGATTCGGAAGGGTCTTGAGATGGATCTTGATTTTGAGGATCTTGCTGTTTGTTTTGATTTGGCATTTTCACCGGTTTACGGAACTCTGTTGGGTCCACAGGCATTGGTCTTGCTTGACCTAATGCGTTTGGATCCATAGAACCTTTCATGCTTTCAAATAGGTCAAACATCAGGTTTCCTAAACGGATTTCCTCTTCAATGAATGGTTCACACAATGCATACAACTCTTCTGCACAAACTAAGCGGTCTTTGGTTGTACGAGCGCGTCTGCCTTTTTCCATGATCGGAATGCCTTTTTCAATGATTGAAGCAATTTCAGGATTTTGAGCATTTCCTTTCACGTACCCTACACAACCATGCATGTTCATCGCGACTTGAAACACTTTGATGGCGTTGTTCTTTGCCTCAAATTCTTCAAGCATTGGGTATTGATTCATAGCCGTTTCATTTAAGAAACGAATGTAAGGAGCAGCACCCGGAAACTCGGTGCAAAGGGCTAACTCAATCGCCGCATCCTCCACAATGTTCAGGAAGGATTTTTTCTGTGTGATACGGAAACGGTCTTCAGCACTCAGGCGTGGCCACTCATTCTGCCATTTCTTAAGCGGAGAAAAATCGGTGTACAGGATATGAGCCGCTTCGTGATAGATTTGACCACGAACGCCCATGATTTTTTGAACGAGTGGAAACCCGGCTAAAAATTGGCTACGAGGATCTGCCCAAACCGTTTTTCCATCGGTACACACTTTTCCAATTTCCTTCAAGATGAGTTTATTCGAGTAATCGCCTGTTGTCGCACGAAGGAAACGCTCCGAGCGAGCACGGAAAGCACCAGACAAAAGAATACGGTAATCTTTTTGATTATCGACTTTCTTTTGAGGCTTCGCTATGGTAGCATACAGCACCTCTACTGCTTTGTAGAAAGATTCCAACCCTTCAATCTGAGCCTTCATGAGGTATTCTGATTGAGTAGGTGTAAGAGTTTGTCCCAATAGGAATTCCGCTTTTTGATTGATATTGATATTGATATTCATATTTAATTCCCCCAATTATGATTAAAGTTAGAAAAAGAGGGGCAAGACATTAAGCCTTAACCCCTTGGAATTTCGCGAGGATGATGTCCTCTAAGATTTCTTTTTGCACATCTTCATCCTCGTAGCAACAAGCGACGACAACAGTAGACCTCGCTGCTTCGACGATGTTCAATGTGTTCTTGATGGTTTTACCCCAAGCAACCAAGTTACGAATAGAGATGATGGCTTCATCAATTTCGTCATTCTTGATTTTTGCTTTGATGGCTTGGTATGCCTCAATCATCTTGTCGATGACTTTCGCATTGGAGTACCCAGAATCTTCGACGATGACTTTCTTCATCTCAGCAGGGTCCATATCTTGGAACATTACCACTTGGTCAAAACGGTTGATGAACGCTTTGTTTAAGCGCTGTGTACCGTTGTAACCAGGGTTCATGGCACCAAAGAATCGGAAATTCGGGTGACGTTCGATGACTTCCCCGTTATCCAACACGATTTGACCGACTCCATCTAGTACGTTGTTGAATACCCCCATGACAGCAGGCTTCGCAAAGTTGATTTCATCTGCCAAATAGAACCCACCATTTCGGAAGGCTTTTAAGAATTCTCCATCAATCCAGTTAAACTTGCCTGGAACGGCTGGATCTGGAACAAAACGACCAACAATCGTCGACTCTTCTGCGTTCAAACTATAGTTTTGAATGTACACTGGAGCATTAAGCAACAGGGCTAATTGGCGAGCTAGTGTTGTTTTCCCTGTACCCGCACCCCCTAAGAACATGAGGTTTTGAGCATCTCCATTGCCAATCATTTTCGCCATCCAATCGTACTTAGATTGCATTGGTTTGCCTTGCAATTTTTCTAAGTTCTTTTGGATATTCGCCTCTTCTGCATCCGTGAAGTCACGGTTCCAGTCAAGAGGTTGAAACGAAGGAGAAGCAGAAGAAGGAGAAGAAGTTGGTGCAGCCGATGAAGAAGGTCCAAAAGATGTTGGAACGGTGAAGTTCCCGTCTTTTCCAATCAAAAACGTCAAGTCCTCAACGACTTTACGATCCGGATTGTCTTCATAGGCTTCGACTTCATTGCCGTGGTAGTGGTCTTTACTATCGAAGTAAAGAGCATCTGCAGCAACAAAGAAGTGTTGCTCATCATTCACGGTGCGACTAAAATCAATCGCATTAAAATTCTGAGCAAATTCCCCATTTGGCTCCACTTGGAGTCTCATGAGGCCAATCATTTCGAACAGATGGTAGCAAAAGCCCATCGTCGAACGGCAGTTGTGGTAGAACGTTTTATTGCTTTCATTGTACTCAATCACGGAAACAAGACCAGATGAGTCGGAAAGTTCCGCTAAAAAGCGTTTCTCTCCATTCACGTCAGAGATTCCAAAAGCCGATACATTTTGTTTGATGCAAGCCATCCCTTTCGCAATAGAAAAAGATAGAGCCGTCATGCCTGCGGTGTTACGAGAGGATTTGTATGGTTTTCTTTGACCACCACGAAACACGGTACCTGGAATATCTCCTTGTGAACCTCTGAAAGCCTTTGTTACGTCTAATTGATACGTCATTCTAATTCCCCCTATATCATCGTAATAAGCCCCTCAACTCGTCGAATTCATCCAAATCGTCGCTCTATTCAAAGCGTAAGGAAAAACCAAACGCATTGAGGGCGAAAAAAAGCGGAGTGAAATCCGCTATAAAGAAGAAAGGATTGGGGGAAACCCTTTCCTCTCGTTTTTGGTTAAGCCGCTAATACTTGTTTCGCTGCTTCCACCAGTTGCTTGTCTTTCGGGTTACGCGGAGTGTAACTTGACGTAAACCATTGCAAGTACTGGATGTCAGCATCCTTAATCTGCTCTAACGTTTTCCCTTTGTGTTTGCCAAAAGGAAACGGAATTTGAGCCGGATCTTGGTTGCTTTGAGCAGCAGAAGCGTTTTGACCAGAGGTTTCAGAAATCTCAGCCTCCGAATACACCACACCTTCCAATCCAAGTAGAGCAATCAACAACCGGTCTTCTGCACGTTTGTTGCTCATGATGAACGGGTAGTTACTTGCTAGTCCATCTAGGGAGTAAGGACCCGCTTCTCCAACCGCCGTGACGACATTTCCATTTTCGTCTTTTCCGTATGCACGGTGAGACACGTATGGAACGCCTTCAGTCGTCATGAGCGTGGCTTCTAACTTCACATCCTCGACACGAACACTAAACTTTTCAGCGAGTTTCTTAAGCGGAGCATGTTTAATGACGGGGGTGTCTTCTTCGGTGAAGTAGTGGTCTTCTTTAGGGATTTTGACGGCTTTTCCTTTAATCTTTAGGTTTAGTTCTTGAGTCGCTTCCTTCATATTCAATCTCCTCCAATTATCGTGATATAGAATCGCCAGAAGGCGTTGAAACCGAAAGTGAGTCGATTTTTCTCCGAAATTCGGAGGTCGACTATAAGGGGGGAGAGGGTACAAAAAATATGTACCTCGACCAGAGTATCGAGCGAAAATTAAACTTAGAACAAAACGGTAATGATGACTCCAATAGCCGCGATCGTAAGAGCAAGATCTCGAATCCGACCGGTATTGAGTGCTTTTGAAGGTTGAGGTTGACTCATGGTTTGAGCCACCTTATGACGAAGAAGCATATCCACAGGATCGCCACTAGCGTCAGAAGAACCTTGTTGCGTGAAAAGTTTAAGCAACAGCTCATCCTTCTTCAAATCTCCAGCGATTTTAGAGATCGTGCCTTGATTCTTTACTTCACGTATTTTCAGCACCACACTTGATACTGAAACCACAAGGAAGCAAATGAAAATGAAAGCCATGACAATCATGATTGCCGGAATGATGATGAATGAAGGATGTGGAGCATTTGAAAACAATTGGTTAAGCATTTGTTTTTCCCCTTTCGTAATAACGAATATTAGTTTTAATGTTTAACTCTCCCCATAACATCCGAGGGTTCGGATTCGGTGGGTGAAAAAGGAGAGAGACGAAGGGTTTATTCTAGTCTTAAATCCTTACAATCTTTTTCCTTTAAGGAAGAAAGAATCAGGAATTAAGATAGGTGTATTCACATGCTAACCCCACTCGTGGTGAGAGAGTGGTTTAATTTCATTCATATATTCATATTATATACCCTTATTATTTCATTATCAAGATGTATTATTCATACAAAAAGACTCCTTTCGCTAAGAGAGGAGTCTAGGGTAGAGGATATTGGCGAAGGTAGTGCATGGCAGGGATCTTGGTCGCAAGGAGTCGGTGGTATTCTTCCATCGAAACGTCACCTGGGTCTTTTCCATCTGGAAACACCATGACATATAGGAGAGGAAGGTGTTTTTCGGTGAGGAGTTTAATCGCTCGGTGGGTGGCTTTTTTTCCGGCTTCATCGCCGTCAAATGCAATCACGATAGGTTTTGGATGCTGCCGAAGAAGTTCGGCTTGTTCTATGGATAGATCCGCTCCAAGGGTGGCAATCGCCTCTACTCCATGGGTGTAGGCACTCGCTACATCGGTCACCCCTTCATGAAGAATCCAACAAGGAGACGTTTTTGCGAGATGCATTCCGTACAACACATGGCTCTTCAGGAACGGCTCAGGAGAGTACAGATAGCGAATGGTCTCTTCGTTCACCTCTCCCTCCCATCTTCCGCTATTGCCAATCCATCTTCCTTCTAAATCGTAAATCGGAAACACAGAGCGGTTCCAATACCGCCCTCGTATACCTTTTTTGACGGAAAAGCGCGTGAGGACCTTTTGTGAAAAGCGAAAATGTTCCGTTAAAGGAATGAGACCATGGGTTTCAGAGGAAGGAAGCGTGGGAAGGGTTTGCACGAGGGTTTTTTCTTCCACTTGAACGCATTTGTTCTCCACGACAAAGGGAATGAACATCTTCTTCTTTCCGACTTTAATGCCTTTCCATTTCGCAAGTTCTCGAATGGCACCCTCTTTGGAGATACCTTTTAGTTTGGCATAGAACCAAATGACATTACCAATTCCTTTGCAGCGAGAATGACAAGTAAAGTATCCAGTTCGAATCTTATACTGTAAGTTTCGATGTTCACCGTTATGGAGAGGACATGGTCCACGGTATTCACTTCTCCCCCGCTTCATATCAAGCCCCATCCAATCAAAAAACTCCTCGATGTCAATCGCTTCTAATAACTCTTCTTCCACGCTTTTCACACCTTTCACCTCCTGCACACAAATTAGATAAGAAAGGATTCTCAGGGGGTTTCCCCTTGAGAACCTATTCGGCTTCTTCTGCGTCATTTGCCTCTTTTCCTTGCATACGTGCATACAAGGTTTCCGATTGAATGGCAGACAAAATGATGTGGTCAGATTCAGACACCACTACACTTCGGGTACGTCTTCCACAAGTGGCATCTAACAAGATTCCCGCATCACGAGATTCTTGAATGAGGCGTTTAATGGGAGCGGAATCCGGGTTCAAAATCGAAATGATTTTGGACACTTGTACCAGATTCCCAAATCCAACGTTTACAAAGATCATAGGGATCCTCCTATCAGTAAAAAGGATTCCCCTCTCTTCCTCCAGTCTATGGTCCCATTTTCAGGATGAGAGAGGGAGGGTGGAACTAAAAGGATTACTCGAGTTCCATCTGGAACGTCCACGTTCCGTTTTTCAGATTCGTCACGTTTTCAATCAAGAAGAAGGCTGGTTCTTGGTCTTTCTTGATTTTGAACACAAGTGTTGCCTGGTCTTTCGTTCCTGGAGCAAGCCCAAACCCTAACAATGTTTTCGGGATTTCTCCTTTTCCGAGCTCCGGCATGATGGTGTCGCCATCTTTGGTCACCAGTTTCATCGTGTGGCTCATGATGGTCACCGTATCAAGCGAGTTATTCTCTACTTCATAGGTCACATACGTACCGTCTACTCGCACATCCAAGTCAAGAACCGTGGCTTTTACATCGTACAGCTCATCTTGCGGCACGACATTATGAAGAGCAAGGTCTTCTTGAATGTTTTCTAAGATTTCCTTGTTAGTTTTTGGTTCTTTGGCTTTTTCCTCGACACTCCACTGGCCAAAAAAGGCACCCATGAAGAACACGAGAAGTCCGACTAAGAACGCTAGGAGAAAGGAAGTTTTCTTGGAAGCCGGGCGGTAGGATGGAGAGGCTTGGGAACGGGTGGTTCCTTCTGCTTTTTTAGAAGTAGCGGTTTTGGTAGAAGGTGATTTCTTTTTGGTTGCTGGTTGTTCTTTTGCGGGTTTCTCTTCTACTTCTTCTCCCTCCTCCTCTTCCTCTTCCTCCTCCTCTTCCTCTTCGAACGCCTCTACTTCTTCATGTTTTTCCTTGCTTTTTTCTAAGAAGGTATCGGCTTCTTGGTAGAGTTCCTCTCGCTGTTCCTCTTCCGAAGGATAGGTTTCCACCTCTTCTTCGTCTTCCTTGAGATCGGATTCATCGACAGAGCCTTCTTGCTCCAAATCCTGTTCCTCTTGAAGGATGGATTCGTCAACCGCCTTGTCTTTGCGTACTCGACGCTTTCGCATGTCACATTCACTCCTCTCAACCACCTAATCCGTGAACCCACGTTTAGGTAAAAATTCCCTCTAAAGCCGAAAATGAGATGTAGGCTTACGAGGATAAACATAAGAAAAAGGGAAGAAAGACTCTTCCCTAGACTGGGTAACATTGAGACCACGAAGTACGGGTCGTTTCCCAAAAATCGAGTCCCCACAGTTTTCCAAACATCATGGGAATGCTAATGCGTACTTTTAAACTCACTTTCCCATCCGCATAGAGGGAATCTCCAATACCATCGTTAATGAGTTGTTCTTGAATGGTAATGCCATCGGCTGCCATGGGAGCCATGTTGTCATTAAAGAAGGTATTTAACGCATTCGGAGCATCAGGAGTTGGGAGTACACAGTACGGAGGATTTAATCCATCATTGATGGTCACCCCGGTATTTGCCGCGGCTAAGGTCGAAGCATCCATCACGTTTTGAAGTTCTTGTTGGGCTAAGAACAATCGACCAAAATCAAGGATGAGCCCTGCCATGAAAATGAACACAGGGATGAGAACGGCCCACATCGCTAAACTCATTCCTTTTTCACTTTTCCCAAGAAAGAGCAAACGTTTCATTGGTTTTCCTCCCTCTTATCCATTTTCAATTGCCATTTTAATCTTTCGTTCCACCGTATGGTTGGTTTTAGGGGTTAAAACCCCGTTTGGAATCGGAAAGATTAATTTCACATCATACTTGGTCGTCACTTCAAGAGGTTGTTTTTTCGCCCAAGACGGGGCGTAGGTGGTTACTTGAACTTGAGTCACATCGACAAATGGCATGTTTTCTACAAACTTGGTGGCGGCTTCTTTGGCTTTTGTATCGGCTTGGGTCGCATCCGGCATCGTTACCCCAACACGAGCCCCCTCATAGGCGGCTTGTTGCATGGCTAGATTCGCCATTAAGAGTTGTCCACCAGAGAACATCATCGCTAAGATGATGGCAATGATCGGAAGAATGAGGGCAAACTCTGCCATGACTTGTGCCGTTTCCTTTCGGCTTTTCTTCCATAGATGTTGAATGAGTTTCATTCGATTCACCTCGCTATCAAAATCGTTAACACGTTACCTACAAAAATGGGAATACAATACGGAAGAGTGACGCTCGATTGTTCATCGAGTTGGGGAAGTTTCTTGAGGTACACCACCGAGAAGAAGATGTACTTAAACTGAAAAAGAGCGGAAGATCGTTTTTTGGAAAGAAGCATCGCCAGGATGGAGAGGATTCCACCGACTAGAGCGGTGATGAAGAAAGAAGTAAGCGAGTACGAGGCATTGGTGAAGAACCCAATGAGCATGAGCAGTTTCACATCCCCCGCTCCTAGTCCTCCTGCGATGAAGAATGGCAAGGTTAACAACAAGGCAAGTCCAGCACCTAAGAACCCTGCGATCCAGTCTCCCTCAAACATACGCATATACACGCCGAAAGCCAATCCAATGAGGAGCAATTGATTCGGCACGATTCGCCACTTGAGATCGGTCAACACCGAGATGGCGGAAAACATCAACACAAGATACAAGGAAAAAGTTGAGAGGTGTTCCATGGGAGAGAATCTCCTTTCAAGGTAGGGTAAGATATAGAAGGCTGGAAGTTCCTCTATAAAACATACAAGAGAATAAAGGAGAAGCCCCTCTTCGGGGGCTTCGGGGGGTGGAGACTGTGTCTGAAATCTCCTCTTCAGATTACAGGTTCGCTGCGACTTGGCTGAACTTCGCTGCAATCTTTGGTCCAAGTACTAAAAGAGCTGCAATACCAACAACCGCGATTAACCCTAAGATTAACCCGTACTCTGAGAAGCCTTGACCTTTTTCTTCCTTTGCTAAACGTTTCAGTGTTTGTTTCACCATGATTTCAACTTCCTTTCGGGGGAGATTTTTGGAGAGGGAACAGAAGAAGTTTTGAATAGAGGAATTTTTTTCTCTTCCCTTATTATATATTGAATATCGGAATGATTCAACGTTTTTACCGACATTCTACACAACTTTTTTTAAACACCCACGCCACCCAAGAAAGCAGGGGTTAACAGGATGAGCATGAGTGGAACTAAGATGAAGAACAACAGAATCGGAAGCATTTTCGTTCCTAGTTTCTGCGCACGTTCTTTGTAGTCTTGTTGTTGACGATAGCGGATTCGCTTGACTTGTTCACGTAAAATCCCGGAAAGCGGAGTCCCTTTTTCCTGAGCAATCCCCATCGCAGACACGAGTTCTGACAAATCTTCTACATCCATTCGTTCTGCCATGCGTTCTAAGGCTAGCATGAATTGACCACCATTAAACTGGCTATCAATCGCCGCTTTACGGAACTCATGCCCTGTGGCATCTTTGAACGAATTGGATACTTGGAGAATCGCTGATTGCGGGTCTGCCCCAACATCTAGTAGCACGACCATGAGGTCTAGGAAATCCGGCAAATTCTTTTGAATCTCTTTTTGACGCTTCGTGATCATTTCTTTCAGTTTGATCTCCGGATAGACGAACGCAATCATGACGGCGACGCCTGCTCCTAACATGAACAGAGGGTCTCGGAACAGAACTAACACGAGAATGGTGACGAGAATTCCAATCACGAGACCGGCTACTCGTAAACCCACTAATTCTTGTGGTTTCATCGGTTTCCAATTCCCTCGCTCCATTTTACGAGCTAACTTCTCTACATCAATTCCGAGTGCTCCCACCACCGTATCATACAGTTGGCGGTTTTGTTCAATGTGAGGCTCGACCATTCCATAGAAACGGTGAGTTGTCGCATCATCTTGAGGACGATGTTCGGCTGGTTTTACGACTTCCAACCATTCGTGCCTTTTCATTTTTCTTACGCCCATGAGTCGTTGGGGAATTCCGAATGAGAACAAGAACATGACCACCAATCCTGCAAGGGCACTGAGCGTGTAAGGGTCTTTAATGAATACCATATACGAGAGCAAGGGGGTTTGTTTTTACCACCAACCCCATGCTCGTCACCTCCTTTTCTTCTACTTCGGTTCCGCCATTTTCCGCATCAAGAAGTTACCAGTAAGAATCATCCCAATGGCAATGATCATGATGACAATTCCAATCGGATCATTAACGAAATTTCGGTAGTAACTCGGATTGATGATCATGAAGAATCCAATGACACAAAACGGCATGGCTGTTAACAAGGTGGCTTGAGAACGAACCTGAGCGGTAAGCGTTTTAACTTCACGCTTTTGGTTGTAGGCTTCTGAAATCGTTAGTTGCATAGAGTCTAGCAATTCCGCTAGATTTCCCCCTTTTTGACGCTGAATCTCGACAATCGTACTGAGAAGTTTGACTTCTCCTAAGCCTGTACGGTTGTACATGCGGTAAAAGGCTTCTTCTGCGGTGAAACCATACTCCAAATCCGTGTGAACCAGTTTAAATTCGTTTCGAATCATGTCATGAGCATCACGGCTTTTGGCTACATCGTATACTGCCTGCTTGACACTTCCTCCTGCTCGAATCATCGAACTCATCCGAATTAAGGTGTTGCGGAAGTGACGACTGAATTCTTCTAACATCTTCTTTCGACGAGAGTTGACGAACGAACGAGGGACAAGAGTTGCCGCAAACCCTGCTCCAATGGCGAGGTAGATACTACCCAACATGAAGAAGATGAAGGAACCCGCAAGAACCGCTAACATGAGCGTAATGACCATGTAACGTGCAAGCGTTAAGCCCATGCCTGATTGTTGCAACTCATAGGTTTTTCGCTCTGCCCAAGTAGTCGGTTGCTCATCTCTCGTTTTCGCGAGTAACTGCGCCATTCCATCTACATCCGGAGCGGTCATGGCATCCAAGTAATCCTTTTGACGCTGTTTTCGTAACCGGTCTAGTTCAAGTCCTACAAGAACGGACACAATGACAATCAAGAACCATACGAGGACGGGATTTTGAATCATGGGTTCTTACACCTCCATAGGATCAAACATAGATGCTGGCAAGAAAATGCCGTGGCTTTCAAACTTTTCTATGCAAAGCGGTTTGTGACCGGTTGCGACGAATTTCCCTACCACACGCCCATCTTCGTCTTTTCCGGTTTGAACAAATCGGAAGATGTCTTGAAGATACACGACTTCTTTCTCGTAGTTTTTCAAACCCAAAATCTCTGCTGCCTCTTTCCCCATTCCGATGACTTCGGTAATATGGGTGATTTTACGGCTTCCGTCTTGAAGTCGTGAAATTTGAACGATTAAGTGAATTGCTCCTGCAATTGTTTCACGAATCGCTTTTGATGGAAGTTCTAATCCTGCCATCAAACACATCGTTTCCAAACGGTTAATCATTTGTTTTGGGCTGTTGGCGTGGCCTGTGGTTAAGGAACCATCGTGACCCGTGTTCATCGCCTGTAACATGTCCATTGCTTCTCCTCCACGAATCTCCCCTACGACAATACGGTCAGGGCGTTTACGAAGAGCGTAAATCACGAGGTCTCGAATGTGAATCGCACCTTTTCCTTCTACGTTCGCTGGTCGTGCTTCATAGCGTTCCACGTGAGGCTGTTGCAGTTGAAGTTCGGCAGAGTCTTCTACCGTTAAGATACGAGTGGAAGGGTCAATGTAGTTGGAAAGACAGTTGAGGAGAGTCGTTTTACCAGAACCCGTACCGCCGGATACGAAAATGTTCAGCTCGGCATTGATGGCGGCTTCTAAAAACTGCACCATCTCAGGACTGGCAGACCCTCTTCCTACGTAATCTTGCAGGGTAAAGGTTTTCTTTCCGAATTTACGGATGGTGATGTAGGGACCATCTAAAGCAATCGGGTCAATCGAGGCACTCACACGGGAACCGTCTGGAAGACGAGCATCCACGTTGGGAGTCGATTCGTCACAACGTCGACCAAGTGGACCAACAATCTTATCAATGAGAAGTTTTACGGCATTTTTGCTTGGGAACTTGATGTCCGTTAATTGCAATTGTCCGTTTCGCTCAATGTACACTTTGTTTGGACCCACAACCATGATCTCGGTTAACGTCTCATCATCGACAAGCGGTTGAATCGGACCAAACCCTAAGATGTCATTCATCATATCCGTCACGAAGCGTTGTCGCTCAAGCCCTCCAAGTCTTACTTGTTGGTCGTTGAGAATGGCTTCAATGGCACGTCTCATCGTGTCACGGAATTGGTAGTTGTTTCGTTCGGTATGAATGTCTTGCCCGAACATTTTGTTTAACTTTTCTCGAACCGTTTTCGAGAGCTCTTCGATTTCTTCACCAGAAAAGGCTGCATGTTGAGATTCTGCGAATTGCTGTTGCATCTGGTAATCATCACTTGAATTCGCCAAGCGTTGTCCAAGTAACTTTGATTGATTCAAAGGCAATCCCTCCTATCTAATTTTCCCCCATTCGGGGATAACCGAATTTCCCAAAGGAATTTCGGAATAAATCCGTTTCTCGTAGAGAAATCGGAATAAATCCGAAATCTGTTTGAACAGAAATCGGAATAAAGGAGCAAAAGTATGTGGCAATCGGAATTCCAATCCCCACTCCTTTTTCTCCATAAACGGTCGGACACATCCGACCCGATTCTTATTTCCTCTAAGGAAAAAAGATTGAGTCTTATTTCCTCTAAGGAAATAAGATTATAACGAGGAGAGAAAAACCTCTCTCCTATTTTTTGAAGAAACTGAACAATCCTTTTTTTCCTCCGGCTCCACCCGTGTCAGCATGTTTTCTCTTGGTCGAGAACACCGGCACCAATTGGTGAGAGATTTTTCGGATGTTGTTCGTGTATTCTGTGTCTTTTGCCATCACCAGCACGTCCCCAGAGTTGTTAAACTGCTTCACTCGAGGGTCTTCCGGAAGACTTCCTAAGAACGGTAAGCCAAGAGTGGTGACAATGTCATTGATGCTAATGTCACTTCGCTTCGAGACATTGTTCACGACTAAACTTAACTTGTCTTTCGGATACTGAATGGCATGAAGCGTCTCCAGTAAAGACTGAACGTTACGAACCGTTGGTACCTCAGCCGTGGTCACGAGAATCGTTTTTTGGGCTTTCTCAAGTGACAGAAGCGTGTAGTCTTTCGTGTTGTTCCCCGTGTCTAAGATGACCACATCAAAGTAGTTCTTTAAACTGTCAATGATGATCTCTACTACCCCTTCATCCACATTCAACGCTTGGGTTGGAAGAACCGGTGCCGCTAACACCTTTAACCCTGTAGGTTGATGCGTCAGCAAGTATGGCTCAAACTGATCAGGCGAATACAACAAGCGTTTTTCATCCGGATTTCGTTTCATTCGGTCTTTGATGTCATCTGCCCAATTGGAGATATTCGGAACGCTTTTTAAGCGGAACATCGCTGCAATGTTTCCGTAATCCAAATCCATGTCGACTAAACACACTTTCAAGCGGTCATGTTGACCTGGGCTTGTGGGGATTTTCGCTAGTGCTAATGCCGAAGCCATCTCCTTACTCAATGAACTCTTTCCGACTCCTCCTTTTGGTGAATTGACAGCAATCACCATCGTACGAATACGAGCCGCCGAATGCAGAGGGGGTTGATTCATTCCTTGCATGCCTTGGTTCATCCCACCAAATCCTTGCTCTTGGCCATAGCCTTGCGGGGCTTGTGGCGTTGCGTAAGGATTCGGTTGCCCATACCCTTGAGAGGCTCCTGCATATGGGTCTTGCCCATAGCCTTGTGGTTGCCCATATGGATTTCCTTGTGGCGGAACTTGTCCTTGCCCGTAAGGAGGTTGCCCATATCCTTGAGGAGGGGCTTGATTTCCTTGTGGTGGATAGGCGTGACCACCCTGCCCAACGTAAGGATTTCCACCTTGTGGTGCATAGGGATTTCCTTGTCCGTACGCTTGAGGTTGAGGTGGAGTCTGATATGGGGGCATTTGCCCTTGTGGCGGTTGTGAATATGGCGGTTGCATCGGGGTGCCTCCATTCGGATTCGGATTTTCTTGTGCAGGATAGGTTGGGTAAGGGGGTGCAGATGGAACTTGTACTGGGGGAGCTGTCACATATTGAGCAGTTTGAGGGGCATATCCTTGAGGCACTTCTTGTGGGGTTGGTGCAACTTTTTTGATGACTTCAATGACTTCTCCACTCGTAATGGCATTTTTCGTAATGACTTCTCTGGCTCCTGCTTGTTGAAAACGTTGGAACTGGTTTCGGTCTGGTTGATTCACTTGACCAATGATAGCGATATGAGGAAATTGTTTTTGAATGGATTGAATGGCTTGAATGCCGTCGCCATCGGGAAGGTCATAGTTGACTAACATGACATGAGGACTGGTGGCTCGTGCCTTTTCTAAGGCGTCTCCGGCGGTGTTCGCTACCCCGAGTAAACGAATCGTGGGGTCTAAGGCTAACACTTTATGGAGATCTTCGGTCCACTGTAAATCGTCGTCGACCACAAGAACGTGAATCTTATTCAAGTGAGATTCCCTCCTTCATCTTATTTTGGGGCTTGTTGTTCCGTATTCGAGTTGGCTGTTACCGGGGTGTTAGGGTCTACCACTGGAATGTCAGCCGTATCAATCCACTTGCGAACAAATCCAAGCCCTGTTACTCCTTTAGAAGTAATGTCTTGGTATTCACGAGGTACCACCGCTAAATGAAGCGCACCACTTTGAACCGCAAAGGCTAACTCGCTTGCTACATCTGGCTCGACTTCAATCGAAACCCCTTGAAGCATTCCTTTTTCATCCTTGGCTACAGCACGTACGGGAGCATTTTGCTCAATCAGAGCGGTGGCGACTCCAATCGCATCTGTTTCGACTGTTGCATATACGTTCACTCGGTCTACATCAGACAAGTCATTGGAGACCCCGGTGATTTGGTCGGCTTGAACCGTAATCACGACGTTGTTATCCGAGACCACACTCGTTAACACACTTTTTTCCGCTTTCCCGTAAAACTGTGCTTCTACCATTGGGACGCCCGCAATGATTTTCGAGTTGGTGACCTTGTCTTGTAATTTGTCTTTTTCCGTTGCAAGAATCGCACCTGTCGGCAAGTGATCTTCGTTCACCGATTTCGTAATGAATAGGCTTGGATCGACCTTCGTTCGGGCTTCAATGTCTTGCTTGGCTACCATGATGTCCACGGTAGTAGACTTTAGTAATCCATATACACTGGTAGCGACCACCACTCCAAGTGCTAATACTAAGAGCATGGGAAGAGTTAACAGACTGCTTTTTTTCTTGTTCAACTTCATCTCTCCTTTGGAATTCAAGGTCTCTGTTCTCTAGTATATCATCAAGAATATCGGAATTCTAGTGTTAGAACGGAATTTCTTTTGTTTTTTTGCTTATTCTCCTTTTTGGAGCCGTTCTCGCTCAAATTCTAAGGCTTCGAGCTCTTCGAAATGAATTTTTAACACATTCGGATAGTCTTTCAGTTTGGTTTTGAGGATTTTCAGTTGCTCTGGAGTGGCCTCTTCTTTCGTAGTAGGACTCAGAAGCAAGACATCTTCATAGTAAAGGGAAAGAGATTCATAGGAGGAGATGAGGCGTCGATGGAAGGATTCCATCTTATTCGGAACCTCCATGTTTTTCAGTTTGGCAATGTTTCGATTCAGTTCTCCTGCCTCGAGGCTAATGAGGGCTAAGGTGGTGACGTAGGAGTCGCTTTGGGCGAGTTCTTGATGAAAGGTAGCCGTTCCAAGCGTGATGGTTTCCACGGTTCGTTTCGTCTCTTGCCAGTATTCGTCTTCATTGGCACATCCCCCAAGCAGCAACACGCTCACAAGAGCGGGGGCAATCCACCATTTCTTCAATCTTGTTCACCTCCTTCTCTATTTCTATATTCATTCCTCTATTCTTCTATTATACTCCTACTCTTTTTGAAACTTCTACCTTTGAAACGAGTTTCGGTAGGCACTAAACAAAAGAATCGGAGCATACGGATCCTCGTGACCGGTACATCGGAACGTGTATCCTCCATAGTTCAGGTTCTTTTGCAAGGTGAGGAGGTTTACGCCATCGAACATCTCCTCTAGCAAGAATACTCCTTCTTCCACAAACGAAAAATCCTGATCTAAAAAGCCAATCGCCCCCACCATCATCGCCATCGTGTAGAAGAAACGGTCTTTGGAGGCATCATCCTTCATCCACGCAACCATGGTGAGGCATTTTAATTGCTCGGTTTTCACATCTTTGGCAAAATCGAGTCTCACTCCCCCTCCTAAGTGGTGAGACCACACCTTTTGTGGAAGGTCTACTGAAGGAAGAAGCGGGTGAAGGAGTCCAATTTTTTCGGCATGAAATTCATTCATGAGAAAGTTCCAGGCTCGTTGAATGTCTGGGTAGGTGTAAGGCATGTTCGGGAGTTTGAAGCGGGGGTCGATACGTTTTTTCTTTGAGGTACTCAAAAGGGTGTTCCCCTCCTTGACATCAATTTCTGATTGATTCATCAGATAAAGAGAATAGGAATCTCCTATTCTCGAAGAAAGGTTTAATGGGTTTTCACATGAAGAGATTTGACTTTTTGGAAGGCTTTTTCGAGATCTGTGACATATTTCTTGCGGACCAACAGGCTTTTCGCTTCAGCAATGAATCGTTCCATGTTCTCGACAAACAATGGCTGCTTGAAGTTTTGCTCAAACGCGTAAGCATTGGGATGTTTGGCGACCTTAGACACAACTGAGGTCACTTCTGGAAGAATCATGGTGTAGACGGTTTCAAGGGTTTCGTGGAAGCCCCATTTTTCTTTCAACTCTCGGATGCGGTACATGGCTTGTTCCATTCCCCCATTCCAGTTGTTGTCTTGCAAAAGAACCGAAAGATACTGATTCAATTTTTCGAGACAATTCTCTTTACTTCGTTTAAAGGCAAGTCCCTTCGCTTCTTCTACTTGTGTTTGATACTCTTGTGGATCCGATAGACACACCATCAGCTCTTGCAAGAAGGCATCCATTTCCTCATCATAGGCCCAGAAATATTTCCAACGGTGCAACAAGGAATCCATCGTTCTTTTCACTTCCACCTCTCGGTTATTCAAGTCGTGAAGAATGCGCCTTAAAGAAGGAATGAGGGTGGAAGGGTTTCCCTTTCGATCTCTCATTTTGGCATTTAAGGCATTGAGTTCTTTGATATGGTTTTCTTCTACGAAGAGAATCTCATCGAGCCTTAATTCAGGCTTTAAGGAGAGGAGGGTAAACATTCCCGTGAAGGAGGTGTCTCGACCGACTTTGGTAGAAAACTGACTGGTAGGAATATGGAGAATATCTAGCCCGTATTCTGGTTCAAGCCAGCGTAGTGTGTAAAAGTCTTGGTCAAAGTCAACCACCAGCACTCTTCCTTCGAGGGGGGTAGCAGAAAAAATCTTCAGGGGATTTTTGCGAGAGCTGGGGGTGACGAGGGTTGGAGTAGCAGAAGGAATGGCGACTTGTGGTGCTGCAGAGATGGTCATATCTTCTTGTTCGTCTTCCTCTTCTATCACCGCTGTGGCAAATTCTTCGGGTTGAGACGTTGCTCGAACAATGCACTCCACATCATAGTCGGAAAACTTCTTATGCTTCCTTGCTGGAATCTTAAGACCAAGTTCGTTGACAAGAGCTTCCACTTCTTTTTTGGATAGATTTGTTTGACTCATGACTTCTTTTAAGGTGTACAACGTATCCTGCATGAAAAAACACTCCTTTTCAAGTTGAGTTCCATAATGGAGGCTTTGGGAAGTACTCCGATTGGAACCATCCGGATTTTCCGGACATAAAACGGGGAGAACCCCGTTTCTCGCTTACTTCAAGAATTGATTGATGTCATGGATGAAATGAAGAAGAATGGGAGCAAACGCACAAAGAGCCATTAAGCGAGCAACTCTTTTTTTCCCCTGTTTGATGGCATTTGGTAGACCGATCCAAATCATGGTGCCACTGACAAAAACCGAGTAAATAGGCAACCAAATGATTTCTAACCACTCTTGGGGAAGAAGCGAAGGAAAAGGTATACCTAGTAAGATAGCTCCGCTAATGGAAATGAGTACTTTCGATGATTCTTTCATGTTTTTCACTCCTCTTTTTTTTAGGGTTTGGCGTCGTTCTCTTTCCTAGCCTGGATAGAGCAAGGGCTTCTGGGCTAAAGATATGGAGGAAAATCAGAAATGGAATGCTCACGAATGTGATGACCCACTTAATCATGTTTTTCACTTGGATCACCTCCCAAAAGTAGACTCGTATGGAGTCATAAACCGAATTTCTCTACGAGAATTCGGAATAAAGCGGGAAACCCGCCTGTTAAAACCATGTTTCAAGGGGATTGACGAGATAGATGGAGGGTTGAGGATGAGAGGATTGTAAGTTTTGGAGTTCTTGTTCGAGGACTTGCGGAGCGTCTTCGGGTTTGACGGTATAGGGAATACGAATGAGGGGAATCTGGTGCTGGATGGAGTAGTGGTTTTTCTTTTTGTCTCTTCGCCGAATGTCTCGGAAGTTATCTTCTCCACCCATGTAGTTGACCGGCTTAAAATGTTGCTCCCCGTCATACTCAACAAGAATGAGCGGGAAAGAAGGTTGGTCATGGATGGCAACGTCAAACTTCAATGGATGACTCGGGGATTTGTCATAGAGATCAGAAAAAGCATATTGAGGTGTAAACGGAGTGTTACTTTGAGTAAGGAAGTCTCGTAGGGCTTTTTCACCTTTGGATTCCTGGCATTTTGGGCAACGGGAGCCGTTTTTGAAACTGTTTGGAGTAACGTCATACACAGTCCCGCAAGTCATATGTTTGATTGAGGTTTTTTGATCATTGAACGTGTACAATCCTACTGCTTGGTACTCTCCACTTGTTGTTTCATTCACAAGATCTTTCCACTCTTCTGTTGTTAGGATGTGAAGATTACATTTTCGGCAGCCTTTTCCTTGTCGAAACGAATGTGGCGTGATATTGATGGTTTCTCCACAAACGGTATGAAAGAGTTTTACCTTACGATCGTGGCTTTGATAGACTGATATTGCTCGGTATTCACCATTATGAGAAGATTGTACTTCCTTTTCCCATTCCGCTTGAGTGGGTTGGTGCGTCTTGGAACACATGGGGCAAGTTGGTTTTTTAGCACGAAGAAGATGGTTTGGTCGAAGATCCCATTTGTATCCACAGCGATGACGAGTCTTAATCGGAGTATGAGCATCTAGGTAATGGCCTAAAAAGGTGTATTCGTTCTTTCCGAACTTGTTCTCTACTTCTCTTAGAAATTCTTGATGTGTTTTCTTCTTTCTTGAGGCTGATTCTCGATTTTTTTTTGCACACTCTGAGCAACCTGTTCCTTGAAGAAAATTCCGTGGTAAAACCGAGAATTCATGCTGACATGCAAGATGTTTCATGCGGATAGGAGTGTTATTGTTGATGTACTTTCCTAACACTAAATACTTTCCATTCCCCTTGACTTGTGCTTCCAACAAAAACTCTTCATGTGTTTTGGTCTTTTGGGTTAATTGGCAGTAAGGACACCTACGAGGGTTCTTAGAGCGGAGAAAATTGTTTGGAAGAACACTCCAACTATTACCACAAGTTTGATGGATCATAGACACTTTTTCTTTGCTCCCTTGATATAGAGATGTGACTTGATATTCGGTGCCAACAGACTCATAAACTCTTTTTAAAAATTCCTCGTGAGTCATAGATTTTCTAGCCATATTCTCACCCTTCCAGTATTCAAAGAAGACTCATAGAGTCATAAAAGGGCTGGTTAGGGAAGCGGGAATACTCCCGCTAGTGCTAACCCACTTGTTTGGTTGAAACTAAGGTATGGATGGGATTGATCAGGTAAGGGGTGTTTTGAGGAGTTTCAGAGAGAAGGTTGTGAAGTTCTTGTTCTAGCACTTGAGGAACTTCTTCGGGTTTGACGGTATAGGGGATACGAATCAGTGGAATCCCATGCTTGAGGGCGTATTGGTTTTTCTTTTTGTCTTTCCTTCGGCGGTCTTGGTACCCTTCTTCTCCGTTGAAGAATTCAACTTCCTTTGTATGTTGTTCGCCGTCGTATTCGGCTAAAATGATGGGGAAATGAGGTTGGTCGTAGATACCTACATCGAATTTGAGAGGGTGTGAGGGAGATTTATCATAGAGGTCTTGGAATTTATGATCTTTTTGAAAAGGAATGGAAACACTTGTGAGGTAATCTCGAATGGCTTTTTCGCCTTTCCATTCTTGACAATGAGGGCAGCGAACACCTTGTTTGAAGTCGGCGGGTCTAACAGGATAGACGTGCCCACATTTGTGATGGCGAATCTGTACTTTTTGGTGTGTTTTTTTGTAATCACTCACCGCTTCGTATTCGCCGTTGGTAGTAGAATGTACGAACTCTCGCCATTCGTTAGGGCTCATAATCCCTTTCGAGCATTTCGTACAACGATTACCACTACGGAAAGCACTTGGCCTCATCAGAAAGGAAGTTCCACAACTTTTATGATGAAGAATGACAATGGTGAGTGAGTTCTCATAGGGGCTAACCGCTTCATACTCTCCATCTGTAATTGCTCTTACCTCTTCTTCCCATTCTTCAGGGGTGGGTTGGTAACAACCGTTGCATTTTGGACAAGGGTTAGAACAGGAAAGGAAATTGTTTGGTCGAACCGACCATTCGTGCCCACACTTACTATGCTGCACTAGAATCAGAGTTCTATTTGTTTGATAGGGTTCGAGAATTTGATATGTTCCCTTCCCAAATTTTTCTTCCACTTCTTGGAGGAATTGCTCATGGGTTTTCTTTTTATTGGTTTTCTTTTTGTGTTGGTGAGAACACTTGCGACAACGGGTCCCTGCAAGAAAATTGTCTGGTCTTATATCCCGAACATACCCACATACAGTATGTTTCATAGAGACTTTGGTTCTAGCATTTACATACTCTCCTACTACCTCATACTCCCCATTTCCTTGTTTCTCTACTTCTTGAATGAATTGTTCGTGGGATTTCGTGGCGTTCTTTTTCGCACAAATGGGGCAGCGTCTTCCTTGGTTTAGAAAGTTATCTGGAGTAATCCCCCAACTCTCCCCACAAACCTTGTGTTTCATGAGGACCTTTTCCTTTGTAGTCTTTATTTCTCCCATGACCACATACTCGTCTCCAACCGCCTCTTTGACTCGTTGTTTAAATTCTTCTTGTGTTAAACTTAGCCTTCCCAAATGACTTCACACCTTTCAAAGAAAAGAGACTCTGAGAGTCATAACTCGCTTGTTTGAAAGGGTTTATGAAAAGGTGTGTGACCGGAAAAACCGGTAGATAGAGACATCTACCGGAAATGCCGGTACAGATTACAGGCTGAACGGTTGGTTATTTTTGTGGGGTAAACCAATGCGGGTGATCATACACGAAGGTTTGAATGTCAAACCCATCTTCTTCGGTGCTCACGATCCCTTGATGGGAGATTTGTACGAGGATGTTTTTAGTAGAAGAGGAATAGGTTCCCTCACAAGAGAGAATGGCTTGAGGTCCTTCTAAAAAGAGGAAATTCATGAGTTGCTGCAGGAACGGGAGGTTTGAATACGGAGCCTTTTCTAAATCAAGCCTTTCTTTAAAGAGGAGATCCGTGGGAACAAACGAGGATAGCGGGTCGAGAATCTGGGCGTGGAACATGTACTTTGTGAAACAGTGACGACAGGCGTTGATGTGTTTAGAGGATATATCGGGGTCGAGTGTCGCAAGGTTGATGACGGAAAGATTGATCGCTGCCCACGCATTGCCGTAGTCCACTTCTTCTCCTTTTTTTCGTGCAAAGACTTGTACGTTCTTATCATTCAGTTGAGCGAGAAAGGAAAACAGTTTTGCTTTGTCTCCGCTATCCCATGAATCTTTATCGCTGCTTAACATGAGCCAGTGGTGAATCATTTTGAACCCTCCTTGGTTTTGAATAAATGTTTTACCATTTCATTCCTTTATTCTTATTGTATCACGAATATTTTGTGAAATTCTAGGAATGAAACCCATAAAAAAAGAGACAGTCGGAGGTGGTCCTTCTATCTCTTACATCTCTTAACTTTTAAAAGGCTTCTAGTTGCCCAGGTGTGACTTCCTAGAAAGTCCATAATAGCGGGTTGCCCCGCTTATTGGGAAAGAAGATGGTGGATGGAGGAAGCAAGTTCCTCCACCAGAGAAACCGTCACGGCATTTCCCGCTAATTTGTACAACACCGAGTCGCTAAATCCGTAGGATCGCAACAGCGTCACGTAGGAATCTGGGAAGGCTTGAAGGCGAAACACTTCAAGAGGCGTGAGTTTGCGGATTCGTTCGCCATCTAAGATGAGTCCCCCTGGTCTTCTTCCCCCTCCGTTGTTCGCTGTAATCGTAGGCATGACGCCCTCTACCGAATGAACCCGGCATTGCTCTCGGTCTTTTCCTAAGTAGCCTATCTTTTGGATGTCACTTCCCTTGGTGACTTTGGATACGAATTTTTGAGATTGATAGAGAGACAAGTCATACGAGGAAGGCACATCTTCTTCTAAGATGTCTCGAATGCTATACGGCACTTGGTCTTGACGTGGCCACGGAAAGGAGAACGTTTGAAGCCCTTTATAGAGGTATTCTTTCTTTCGTTTTTGGAAAACCGATGATTCGGAGGGGATGGTGTAGGGTTGGGTAGGAGACATACGAGAAGCCGCAATGAAGACGCGTTCTCGGTTTTGAGGAACCCAATGCTTGGAGTTTAAGAGAGAGAAGTCCACAAGATAGCCAATTTCATTGAGGGTAAACAAGATGATCTCTAAGGTTTTACCTCCGTTGTGGGAGAGAAGACCTTTTACATTTTCAAAGAGGAGAATCGGAGGTTGTTTGTCGTACGCGATTCGAGCGGATTCAAAAAAGAGAATGCCTCGTTCGTCAATCGGTTTGGTGGTTCCTTTACACTCCGGGCAGGTGGGGGTTCTGAGATACTCATGGAAGGTAACGAGGTGTTCGTGGTGACATTCGGTGCAGCGATAGTCCATCCCAGCTCTCTTTCCGGCTAGGCTAAACGCGACACACGGGAATCCAGAGAGCAACACGTCATGAGAAGGAACGTCTGAGGAAGGGATTTGGGTCACATCCCCTTTGGGTGCATGGCCATAGAGGATTTCGTATGCGAGTCTTGCTTTCGGGTCAATTTCACTTGCTAGGACCGAGCGAAATCCTTGGCGATTAAAGGCGGTATCAAATCCACCCATGCCACTGAAGAGAGAAACGTAGGTAAACATGAGGATCACATCCCTTAACAAAAACAACCCTCTTGGGTTGATAACCTCGCCTGTCACGTACCGTCACGTATCTTGTTTCACGTGCAATCACGTAAGGGTTAAAGCACAACATCCTCCTCTCTTTCCTTATCTTCTTATTACTACTTGTAGTAAAATCGGCGCACTGGAATCACGTAGCGTCACGTATCCCGCTATTCTTGTCACGTAGCGTCACGTAAGGTTGTAGAGCCACATGCCTCCCCCTCTCTCTCTTTTTTTTATTAAGTATTGTACCAGAATCAGCACAAAGGATGATCACGTACGGTCACGTAAGAGAGAGCCTGAGAAGAACCCCCTTTTTCCCTATAATACTTCGTTATCGTTTTTGTAAGGGTGTAGGTGCGAGGGAGACTCCCCTCCACACCCCTTAAACCCCTATATAGTATCTGTATCCTTTTTGTAAGAACAGAAAAAAGGAGCATAAAGCGGGAGGGAACCCGCTAGTATTTATTCTTCACGAAGAGCAGGGTGCATCCATACTTCCGTGATGGTCTCAAAATCACCGACGTAGAATGACTCCCAATTGATTTTTTCATTGATAGAACGGTCAAGGCTGATTTGGAGAACCTTCCTTGTCTCTACATTTCCATACGCATCAGTCATAGGGAGTTGCCAAATGAGGTCTACCTTTTCAATGGATTCTTTTTTGAACAGTTCTTGAAAGATTTCAGCGGACCCCCTTAACATCTCACCCCTTGCTGCTTCAGTAGTAAATGTCTCGTCTGCATTCATCCATATATTCATATACCCATCGTGCTCATTGATTTCATTTAGTGTTGACAGACCGGTGTTTGTCTTTTTCCCCTTTGTTTGTTCTACCACCTTTTTTGCAAACTCCTCATTGGATAGATTCAAGATCTCTTCTGTTTTAGGCTCATCTGACTCTTCATCTCCCCCAAAGAACAGAGCCGTGCATCCGCCCAGCATCAGAATCAACACGATGAAGGTTAAACACCCTCCAAAAATGGTTTTAGGAGACGGAGCTGGAGACTTGTAAGATTCATAGGCTTCATAGGAATCATCGGGATCCCACGAAGAATGATGTTGGGGGGCAGATTGGAAGTGGTGGGAATTCCATTGATGTTGGGAAGGAGGTTGATTCCATTGGGAATGGGGTTGTCCGTGTGGGGGTTGTGGGTAGCCTGGATTCGGTGGCCATGACGGTTGAGGAGGCACATTTGATTGATACGGGTTTTGAGGTGGTGTTTGACCATACGAGTTTGGTGGATGAGGCGTCGCATAGGGATTCGGTGGTGCAGATGGCATCGGGGGTTGAGGCGTGGCATAGGAATTTGGAGGTTGAGGCATAGGTGGTTGATTAGACCACGGTGGGTGATTCGGTTGATTCACGGGGTTCACTTCCTTTTAAGAGTGGTTTTGCCTGTTGAAACAAGGGTGTATAAGGCGGCATCATGCCGCTGAGACATTGCTAGTTGAAGTAAGAATTTGTGATAGATTTGAGGTTCTTGATGAAAGGGAGTTTTTGAAATTCCTTGATGCTCATGCATTTTTTATGCTTCTTGTTCTTGTGATGAACTTCTACTAGGTATTCTGTTTCGTGGTAATCCACATACTCATCCCGATTGTTTTTCTTCTGATTTACCCCAGTTACCCATCGGTGATGCTCCTTCCTCCTCACTAGAAAAAACCAATCATCATACCTGAAGTAAAAAGCCTTTAAATCAACAAAATCAACTTCCGATGAATTCCAATACTTGCTTGCCATGAATTTCTCATCTTCATAGTTGTCGATGAATTCATTATTCATGTTTATATCTTTAACAGTACTGTATACTTTCTCAATCCCGTTCTTTTGAAGATGTTCTCTTAGTTTAAAAGCCCATTCTTCTTTTGGTACACAGATCTTTAACAACCAGAACCCACTAAACTGTTGGATAGAAAAAAATGAATACACTTCCTTTTTGTAAGTTCGGTGGATTTTCTTTAATATTTTCCAAATCAAGTAGAAACTAATGATGACCAGGGGAGTAATCCACCATGATACCTTGACAATCCAATCAGAAAGAATGCCTGTAAAAACACCGATTACAATTGTTAGGATCAAACCAGCACCCTTGCTCTTTTGGAATAACTCAATCTCTTTTTTAATGCTCATATCAATCACTCCTTGGGAAAATACGGCATACTGCCGATAACAGACGGGGAAAGCCCCGTCTTACACGTTTACGAGCTGGTATTTCGCCAATTCCCGTTCAAGAATCTCTTCGATTTGGTCAAATTGCGTGTACTTGATGCGTAGAAGCGGGATGTTGTTTTGTTGGCAGTAGGCGTTTTTGATGGCGTCTCGGTGTTGAATCTTTTGAAAATAGTCAAGCCCCCCGAAGCGCTTAACTGGTTCTGAGTGTTGAATTCCATCATATTCGATTAAGAATTTGACTTCTTTGTATGTTTCATCTGAAAAAACTGCAAAATCAAATGGAAGTGGTCTTTCATGCTTGCAATCACAAAATGTGAATTCTTTCTTAAAGGGAATATTTTTGGAACTTAGATACTTTCCAACTTCCCTTTCTCCAGCAGATTCATTGCACTTTGGACAGCGATGCCCTCTAAGGAAGTTTTTAGGTGTTGTTTGGAATTTATGCCCACAATCCTCTGTGTGCTTAATCCATACTTTGGTGTGTTTGTTTTGATAGTCTGAACAAGCCTCGTAAGAACCTTGAGATAGTTCTTCCACTTTCTTAGGCCACGAATCTTTGGTAATCTCTACACGAACAATACGTTCAGTTTTACAAGAACATTTCTTACAAGCAGATTTTCTACCTCCGATTCCTCCTAACAATTGTCCAAACACAGTAAGAGGTTGCCACTCATTACATACCTTACAAACTTTACCTTCAACTTCTCTTCCGTTACTATCTAACCCAATAGAAACAAAAGAATGACCTCTTGAGCAATTTGGACAGTTGCTACCTCGAAGAATAGACTTGGGAACTACTTTCCACTCATGACCACATGCGAGGTGTCTCACCAAAATCTTAGTCTTATTATTTTGGTAGATTTCAAGGACCTTAAATTCTCCATTTCTTTTCTTTTGTAATTCAGTAACAAACTGTTCATGGTCTTTGCTTTGAGAAATAGATAGGTTCTCTCTGAAACATTTTTTACACCGGCTGTTACTGTTAAGGAAGTGTGCTGGTTGCACCCCCCAAACATTTCCGCAAACAGTATGCTTCATTTGTACATGTTTTTTGCTTGAGATATAGGGCGTTAGCGGAATGTATTCATTCCCCACCAATGCTTCAACCTCTCGAAGAAATTCCTCATTGGTTTTCTTTATAGGCATCTTCTCACCTTCTCTCATTGTGTATTCCTATATTCATTGTTTATTCCATTATACCACACAAGAACATAAAAAATCCCCCATTAAAGGGGGATTCTTTACGACAAGACTTCCTTGGCCATCCTCGCCACTTCGGCTTTTTTGAGGTAATTTTCCAGCTCCTGGTCGTCTGGTGGGTCGACTTCGAGACGCTCTACTTTCATGTATGTTGCGAATGTGCCGTTTCCGCACACTCTCCTTTTATTTCTAAAAGGATCAGACTATCTCTTCAACCAACTATCATTGGTTGCTCCGCATTTCGGCTCCACTTGGAACCTACGAGCTCATGCTCTAGTCGTTGAACGTTCCCCTCTTCGGGGCTTCGCTGCTGATTGTCCCATCCTTCTTCTTTTCAACCCTTCACGCTTGAGCATTTTTCATCTCTACGTTGTGGGGAAGAAGGCTCTTATAGGAGATTCCAGCAATTAACGGAGTTTTCATTCGAGGATTACTCCTCGACGGGTCAAATTTCTTAACCATTACTGGCTCGGCGTCTTTAAAGTCAAAGGTACGTGACGTTTGGCAAATGCAGTTTTGTTACGAATGTACCGTTTCCGTACACTCTCCTCATGTCTCCATGAGCGCTCAGACTATATCATCAACCTAATGACTTAGGCTGCCTCGCGCTTCGGAGTCACTTGACTCCTACTCTACTTCCTTCTACGAATACTAGATTCGCATGGGTTCGATAGTCGTTACACGTTCCTCTCTATGGAGAGGCTTCGCTCGGTATTGCCCTCGACTTGACGTTAGGGGTTTCACCGAATTCACGAGGTTTGCACTACTTGATTACTCAAATAGGGGTCTACTAATCGCAACCAACCCGTTGGACTACGGGGGAACCATTTCTTTTGGGTTACGAAACAACCGTTTCCGTTGCTTCTCTCACTCTTTCGAATGAGAATCAGACTATATCATACACGCGTAACGTGTCCCCGCACTTCGGAATCACTTGATTCCTACTTCCGTAAAGGAATAGTCGTTGAACCTTCCCCTCTTCGGGGCTTGGCTGCTGATTGCCCATTGTAGCATCCTCTTGATTTTCAAACCTTCACACTTGGGTTTCTTTCATCCCTATGTTGTGGTTCAAGAGGCTTTAGGGTATTCCAGCAATTCACGGGGTTTTAATTGGTCAAAGGGTTCAACCAATGGACGGTCGTCATACCTCTCCTCTCTTCCGATTTGCCTAATACATACAACAATATCCAAAAGTTTACATTAAGGCTCTTTATCCTTAATTCTCCTCGTTTCCAAGGAGTATCGGACTATCTCATCATCTAGGAATTTCCTAGATGTCCCGCACTCGTGGAGTTTTACTGCCCTCGGCTTCACGTTAGGGCTCCATACTCTAGTCTCTGAACCTTCCCACCCTTTCGGATGGGATTGGCTGCTGATTACCATAGGCAAATACCTTTAGGCTTCCAGCAGTTCACGGGATTTACGCTACCCAATCGCTTGAGTAGGGGACAATTTCCTTATCCGGGATTTTTGTACGACCGGCAAACACGAGACCGCAGTTCGCGATGATGGAGGTTGGGAGGAGTGAAATCTTCTGGGTAATCGCCCAGATGAACCTATCATGTTACGAATCTACCGCTTCCGTAAATTCTCTTTCTGTTTCCAGAAAGTACAGACTATATCATGCATCCGTGGATGCCCTTGCACTTCGGAGTGGCTTCACTCCTACTCTACTCCCTTCCGTCAAAGACGTGGTTTCGATAGTCGTTGGACGTTCCTCCTAGTAGATACTACCTTAGAGGCTTCGCTGCTGATTTCCCAATCCTTTCTGTTTTTTGCCCATCACGCTTACCGTTTCCGATTACGTTGTGGGAAGAAAGGCTCTCAGGGGGTTCCAGCAATTCACAAGGTTTAGACGGGTCAATCCATTCAACCCGTTCCCTGCTGCTTGATCGAGGATACGCTCAAACTCGGAAGGACCAGATAGCCCACCGCCACCGTCTCCGTTGGCTGAGTCTTGACCGATGAGTACTTCGTTCTTTTGTGTTGACGGGTATATCGTTTCCATACACCCTCTCCTTTTTCAAGGAGGAACAGACTATATCATCAACCTATCAATCTTGTACTCTAGGTTGCTCCGCGCTTCGAACTCACTTGAGTTCTACTCTACTCCCTTATCCCTAAAGGGTGGTTTCGATAGTCGTTACACCTTCCTGTTTTTTTAAACAGGCTTGGCTCGGGATTGCCATATGCTAAAAAGCACGTAGGTTTCCCCGAATTCACGGAGTTTGCACTATTTGATTACTCAAATAGGGGCCTAACGAGTAAGCCTCTTCAATCACGAGAATCGTTTCGAACTGTTCACGAGGTTTCACAAACCCACCGTTATGCACGCAATACTGATAGATGGCACTGGTCGTTAACCCGAATACGAAGGAACGTGTGGTCGATTCAAGCCCGTAAGACTCGAGAACCACGACATCATCCGCTCCAAGCAACTCATCAATGCTCATCCCACCGGCATTACAGAACATGCTGTGGTTGATGGCTCCGATACGACCGAAACTTTCCATACGGTCCATGACACGAGTGAATGCATCACGAGCATCATTTCCGTACTTCGTTTTCGCCTTCGGGTCATCCATCTCTTTTCGCTTCGCATCCAAATTCAAGTAGATGGTTTCTAAGGTGACGTTCGCACTTCGCTCATTGGCAAGGTCTTTCGCGTTTCCTTGGAAGCACCCCGCTTTCGTGTATTCCTCGTAAAAGGCACGTGTTAAGATTTGCTTCCCGCGTTCTCCAAGTCCATACGAGCGACAGAACACTTCGACGATGGAGTTCATGTAGCGTTCGGTGTATACCCCTTTTGGAATGCGAGCAAGGTTTAGTTTGATCGGGCAAAACGCTGGGTCTGCTAAGGAGTAGAAACGGAATCGCTCCGGCTCCACGAAACGAGCAAGAATTCGCCAGTCTTTCTTCGGGTCCATCGCGACAATCCGCATACGTTTCTTGTAAGGACCACGACGAACATTGTTCGCAAGTTCCGCAATGACACGAGTAGCGGTTACGGTTTTCCCTGAACGAGAACCTCCTTGGAAGAAAGCATGCATGATTTCATCGTTTCGAATACGGAACTGGAAGTCGGTTTCATACCCTTTGTCCACGGAGTAACGTTCCCCCGATAGGATGTTTCCGACGAAGATTTCCCCGTCTTGGCGGTTCGAAGGAACACTTAGGGTTGGCATGTCGTCCACCTCTGCATACAAGCCCCCTTCTGAGATACGTGGAGGGTGACTGAACGCAGCGAGTTCATCGGCTAGAAGAACAGTCGAGTATTTGTAGGACTCAAGTTGACCTGGAACCCCCTCTTTCGTGAGGCATGGTGAAAACGCATTGAGGTGATAGAGGAGATGTTGTTCTTCGTGAGGTGGAAGATCAAGTACCTGAAGAGGTGATACGTACGCTTGGTCATTCATCCAAGCGGCATTGGCAAGCGCACCTGCCGCACGTTTCGCTTTTTCATGCTCGGTGGCAATGTAGAAATCCACATAGAAAGCACCTTGCCCGTTGGTCGCAGCCATCAAGCGTTGACGTTGGAATTGCAGAAGTTCTAAGATGTTTTCGACTTCCACGTCTTTCCACTGGAAGGTTTTGCTCCAAGAAAGCGATGGTCCAATCCCCATGGTTCCAGCACTACCAGCAGAAAGTCCACCAGAGTAGCCTTGACTCATCCCTTTGGAGGTTCCCCATCCATCACTGTGCGATTGACCACGTGAAAGCGATTGGCTTTGCGTCACACTTTGAGAGACGGATTGAGAATGAGATTGAGAGAAGGATTGCCCTTGGGAAAGGCTGTTTCCTTTCGAGATCCCATCACTCGCACTCACTCCTACGGATTGACCAACGGAGTGAGACTTTCCTTGTGACCACGATTCACTGGTTCCGACTGAACGCCCTTTGGAGACGGATTCACTCGTACCCGTCGAGAACGTTTCACTTCCCCCACGACTGGAGGTATGGGAGGTTCCTTTGGAAAGAGTTTCACTGGTTCCGTTCGACACGGTATGAGAAGTACCCTTGGACCATGTTTCACTTGTTCCTTTCGTGTCGGTGTGGGTTGTGGTGTCTGTGATGCTTCCCCCTTTGGAAGAGGTGCTAGTCGTTCCACCACTTTGAGAACCGCCTTTGGATGAGGAGTTTGTGGTTCCTTCAGATGTGCTTTCGGATGTTCCTCCACCGATCGATCCACCTTTTCCTGAACTGGTTCCTTCGGTTTCACTGTGGCTGTAATTGGCGCTTACGCTTCCTTGTCCGACGCCACCTGGAAGACCCGCTCCCATGCTTAATCCGCCCCCAAGGGTATCGCTGTTTCCTTTGTTCGTTCCGAAGTTAGAGTTAATTCCCCAATTCGTGTTATTGCCTTTCGAGGTGGTTTCGGTATTCCCTTGAGACTCACTCCATTGAGAAGACCAGGAGTTGGTTTTTCCATTCGAGTTAGACCAGTTGCTTCCTTCGGCGTGCGACGTTCCATCGGAGCTGCTTTGGTTTTTTCCGAAGGAGTAGGAATTGTTGGTTCCATCGGATACGGTATGGCTTGTTCCTTTGGATTGCGTTTCACTCGTGCCATCACTCTCAGACCAGTTGGATCCTAACGAATGAGAAGCACTCTTCCCTAATGTATGCGTTTCGGATTGACTCTCTGAAACTCCCTGCGAATGGCTCATGCTGACCCCGTCGGTCACAGAAATCCCTTGAGAGGTTCCTTGGGAGTGGCTTAAACCGAGCGATTCCCCAACGGTTAACGAGGTTCCTGCCGTATTCGTGACCCCTTGAGAATGAGTCGTTCCATGAGAAACCCCTTGCGTCTCGGTTAAGGAAGTCGAATCACTGTGGGACTCAGAGATACCTTGGTTATGCCCTTGGCTCCACCCCTCATTGCTTCCAAGGTTGGCCATGTACATCATCGGCATGGATAGACCAAAGTTCATCCCTTTGGAGCCTGACAGCAATCCTTCCCATTTCGTTTGATCTTTGGAGCTGATGTTTAACCACTGCATGAGGACATCTTGTTCAATCGGGCTTGCCATGAGCACCGCTACGTATTCATAGTCGGTCATCCCGGCAATGAATTCTTCGGTTTGCTCTTCCATTTCAGCATTTCCGGCTCCACCCATCCCGCTTGAGTTGTTCATGTCTCCTGCGGCTTTACGAGGTTTCGGAAGACCACGAACAACTTGTAAGTGTTTCATGCTGTGCATTTTGCTGCGAAGCCATTCCATTTCCTCATACGTAGGAAGTTTCATTTCCATCGTACGGAAGGTTCCGCCAAATACACGAGAAAGAGCGGCAAAGTCTTCATCGGCATGTCGTTTCGCTGATTCCATGCTTTCGGTCGATACGGCTTGTACTCCGTAGAGGAACATGAGACCAATCGGCTTTGGTTTGATGACGTTGGCGATGATTTGCACAAAGTTCATTTGAGAGTTGTACATCCCGGAAATGACTTCCGCTTGCATGTCCATGAACGATTTTAATGCTTTGGCATTTTTCGGAACACGAATCAAGCGATGGAATTTTAAGGCTTTATAGAGAAATACGGGTTCGCCGTCTCCATTTTTCGTTTCCATTTCAAAGAGAAGGTAATTGAGGCTCCCTTTGGATTCGTGGTACTCCACGTACGAACGTTTGACTTCTAAATCCCCAAAATCTTGGTACGTGTCTTTTTGCAAGAGTTCGAGTACACTCACAGGCATTCCCTCCTTTTTCTCAAATTCGGCGATCAAATTCGCCATAAATCTTGCACCATAATCGATGCAAGATGAAAGATGTCGTCTTGCCCAGACGAGGGCAAGAGACTTAGCGCAAGTTCTTGTATTTGACAAAGGCTTCGTCTTTTTTCTTTCCGCCTTGATGAACCTTGAACTTCTGAGCCACCCAAATACAGAACCCTACAGGAGTTAAAATGGAAATGATCATGAGCATGTTTTGGATGAATCCCAAAGCGGATGTGGCACTGGACACCGGCACATTCACGCCTAGTGCTACCCCGACTTCATCGGGAGAAAACTGAGAAAACTTCACGATGACCACTCGGTAGATGAGCAAGAACAACAAGTATCCAGCCACCGCCCATTTCGTTTCCTTAATGGTCTGCTCTCGGTCTTCTGGAACGCCCCATACCGCTACCGCTCCGGCAATCCACATGATGCCAACGGCAAACTTAATCCACCCTTGCCCAAAGGCCGCATACATATGAACCAACCATAGCCACAAGACGATGAGCGCGACATAGGTGAGAAGAATCTTCCCGACGAGATACAGTTTGGCTTTCGAGTGGGAATGCACCAAATAGCCTTGATCCATGACAATCCCTCCTTTCTCGTCGCCGGATGGGTTACATCAAGCGACGCTTATCTTGTACAAAGTGCTGCTCGTTCACGCTGACTTCTTTGGTAATCAAGTACCCAATGACTCCTAAGACGAGAAACATCGTCACGTTGTTCATCAAAAAGGAACCGATGGTAATGAATCCGTTGGCATGAACCGAGACAATGGAATTCCAGGCGTTTGAGAAAAATTCCATGTTGGATTCCTCCTTTTCTAGGATGGGTAGTGATTGCCCCAATCCTTATCGGCCAGTTTTTTGGTGGTGGTAATGAACACATCAAAGTTTTTCACTGGCGTTCCTGACTTGATTTTTTCTAACTTCCACTGACTGAATTGCTGGATGATGATTTCCATTTGCTTTTTGCCTGTGGTAACAAATCGAATGTCTTTTGTGACTTGTCTCGCTTTATCCATTTTCGTGTTGAATTCTTCTTGGGTATGGTGAGCGAGTTCCACTTCCACATACAATTTCTTCTTTGCAAGCGAGTCATACGCCGTAATGTCTGGAATCCAGACTTTTCCGTTGGATAGAGTGATCTCGTTGTCTTTTCGCTTGTACGTGATGTTCATGAGACCCATCTGTTCCATGAGAGTCGCCGTATCTTTAATCGCATAGCCATGATCCCATGTCGCATTTTCTTTCTTCAACACATGCTTCTCACACAAAATCGCAGGCTTTTTAAACTTCCGTTGGTACAATTGAAGCCCAAGGTCGCTTAAGTTGTAAGCAAAGAACCAGCGATACCCCGTGTTCACCTTGTCCATGTCTAAAATCGTAGAGGTTTTTAGAGAGTTAATCGCATTCGTGAATTGCGTATTGTTCACGTCGCTAATGAGTTCACCAATACGGGTTTCAATTTCTTTGGCTTCACTCAAGCCTTCTGTTCCAATGACTTCGACAATCTTCCACTGAACCTCGGTCAGTTCCTTTTCAAACTTCTCGAGCATCACGAGATGTGTTTTTGGGGGTTCTACTTTTGAAGAAGAAGGAGTGGCTTGAGGTTGAGGCTTTGGTTTTGCAGGGGGTGGTGTTTGCGTTTGAGATTGAACCACGGAGAGAATATCGTCTTCTTGAGAAGGTTGTGAAGGAGAAGGAGCGGGAGTGGAAGGAAGGATTTCACCGGTTTCTGGGTCGACCTTTCGACCGTCATCGGTTTGGAATACCGGGATGTTGGAATGGTGCTCATAGGCATCTTCTTGTTGTTTTAAGAGAACCCGACTTAACTGGTCTTCTAAGTCTTTCACCGCTCCGTCCCGTTTTTTCAATTCTTTTTGAAGGTTCGTGACGAGCGTAATGGCTTCTTGTTGTTGCTTTTTCCAGTTATCAATGATGAAGTTGGCGAGTTCAAAGGCGGAAAGAGCGAGAATCCGGTTCTTTCCTCCTAATTGTTCTTTGGCATACTCGTTATCACAAATGGTTTGAGCGACTCGTTGCAGCTCTCCCATGTTTTTTCTAGCATCGCCTCGGTAGCCTTCCACGAGACGTTCGAGTTGAAGATTTTGTTCCTCTAGTTTCATGAGGCTAAGTTCCATTGTTTTGACCTGACCTTCTAAGAACAAGTGACTTGCTTGTTCTGGTGAGGGAGTATGTCTTTTGGGGAAAAATCCGACCATTACCAGGTCACCTCCTGCTTCTGTTGATTGCGTTTTAATCGCTCTCGAATGTCATCCATTTGGACTTGGGCGTTTTGAATCGTTTGCACAATTCCTACTTGCAGTTCTTGTAGTCGAGGAATTCGTTCTTGGTTTTGATCTTGATAGTACGCAGTTAATTCGGTGAGATAGGCCATCTCCAAATCGGCGAGCTGAACCAAGTACCCTTGATAGGCTCGGTAGGCATCCGGCACATCTTTTCGCCCTTTTTCTTTTTGCGTCATAGTGCGAATCGTATCACTGAGTTGGGTGAGTTGGTACTGCACTTCAATCTTGTTCTCTACACTCCCTTCTAAGTGAACAATCGCATCTGGTGTGCGAAGCAAGACTTCATAGTAAGAGTTGAGGGATTCGATATAGGCTCGCTCCTGCCTTAGTTCAGAGGAAACAATGTAGCCTCGACCGTTATGAAAGTCCGTGGTAAAAATCCCGAGCAACAAGACAAATCCATAGAGAAGAGCAGCACTCATGAGAATGAGAGCGCGAAGGGTAAACGGAGAAGTCGGTTCTACTTGGAATCCTTCTTCGATTTCTTCCCAGGAGTACGCTTGCTGGGTGTTCCACGTGTCCCAGTTTTCGTAGTCTTCATATTCTTCTTTGGAACGGGTTTTAAAATACCGCAACATGGTACCTCTCCTTTCTTATCGAACAATTCAAGTTGAGCATAGAACTTTTGTGCATAGGCAATGCCTATGGCGATCGAATCGGTCAAATGATCCATTCCCTTCTCCACGAGCTCAGGAGCCGGAAGTGGGAGGTGAATCCCCATTTCCTCAAGGGCTTCTGCGATATGCAGTTTCGAAGTCATTTGTTTTCCCGTTACGGCATACTTCACATCAAAGGGACTAACTAACTCAATCGTCTCAATCTCTTGGGTGACAGCTGCGACTTTTAGGACTCCAAGGGCCTCTCGAACCGCAATGGCACTATAGCCTCGATTGCCACTCGCAAAAGTTTGCTCGCTTACGACAACATCCACCTCTTCTTTTTTGAACAGATGGAGAAAATAGCCGTATAACGCATGCAATCGTTTTTCAATGGGATGATGAGCCTTTGCTTGAAAAATGTCGGTTTGGAGAATGGTGAACCGCCCTCTACGTTCGGTGACAGGTTCTAGGAGGAATGTGGTGATTCCAAGAGAGGTTGTGCCTGGGTCAATGGCAATCCCCCGAACTGGAAGTTGAGCGGGAGTCGTTCTTTTCTTTGGGCTGGGTTTCGGTGCTTTCTTTTGGGTCATGATGGATCACCTCTTTTCTATTCTATCACGATATTCATATTAAATTCCATTGTTTCATAGAGAAATAGGAAAAAAACATAAGGAATCCCCCTCACGGAGAGGGGGATGAGACGGATATTCGTTCAGATGGTTGAGAGGGGTTAGGCTGAGGCAGTTTCGGAGTCTTTTTCAGGGAAGTGGCAGTTGTTCAAGTATTCCACATTGTCTGCAACGACCTCGGTTGCGACACTTGGTTTTTCCCATTCATGGGAGCAACTTGGACACGTGAGTGGTTGCATGAATTCACGCGTTTGAATGCGACCTCGCACCAAACATTGGCTCGATTTGCGAAGGTGCGCCACATCGGATTCGGCTTGTTTGCCAAATGAACACACCCATGGGTAATCTGTCCCTTTGTTTTTGTCACGATTGATCGCCATTTGATACTTGGCGTAACTTACGCCTGATTTTGGCAGGATGCGAAAATCCACATCGCTACACAAACTTCCTAACAAGAATACATGATTGGCTTTTGCCATGTACAATTCCTCCTTTGTTTTCGAAACGATTTTTATTGTTCAAACAGGACATCCACACGGTACACTTTCCACTTGCCATCCACTTCATACAAATCAAGCATGAGTTGACGGTCATCTGTGACACTTCCGAATTCTTGAATGCTCATGTCACGAACGACGTGAACAATCGCATGGGCCTTTTTTCCATCTACTTCTGTTTCAATGACTTCGTTTAAGCGAAGGTCAGCCGTAAATTTCGTTTGAGCCAGTTGTTCGCTTAAGAGCAACATCACACCCAATTGTTCTCCAGCCGACTCTCCGGCTGCCGTTTCCCAATCTCCTGTCATGATGGCTTCTGTATAGCGTAATGCGGTCTTCTCGACTCCACTTTTGTCTTCTGAGCAACCTGATAGCAGCCCCACAACAAAAAGCGCAGACAAAAGAACCAAAAAGGGTTTCTTCCATCGTGCGCTTTCCTGGAAAATGATTCCCTTCACGTTCAACACCTCTCCTTATCATCTTAAAAATCGTGAAGTCTCCCAACAAAATGAACACCTCACATAATAAGAAAAAGAAAAACATAAAGGGAATTCGTATAAGAGATTCTTTTTTTCTAAAGGAAAAAAAGATTTTAACCTTGGTATTTCAATCGTTGTGGCTTACGACCTGTACTTGCTTTCGTTTGAGCCTCGTAATTGCGTTGGATGCAAGCATGGAAATCTTCTTTTGACATCTTGTAGGTTGCCCCTAGTTTGTAATAATCATAGAATCCTGCATTGCAATTGCGAATAAAGGTGCGGTGGTCCACGCCAATTTCTTTGGCGAATACTTCCGCAGCATAAAGAGTTGGAATCTCTGTAATCGGTTCTAACTCGACCGCTTCATAAACCGGTTTCATGACGCCTCTTTCATCCGGTGCTTCCATCACGGCGACTTCTTTCGTGTCAGGATCCGTAATCGTCTTATAGAGTGGCTTTCCTTTTTCATCTAATTTTGAACCGGCTACACGAGAACGGTTTAGGTAATCCAGAAATGAGTGTTTCTCTACCACGAGTTTGTTGTACATGTTGAGCATTTCAAACTCACCCGCATCGGCCAAGTTGTACATAAAACGCAGCGTGATGTCTAATTTCGCTGCAACATAATGGGCATTCATGAAATTCGTTTCCCCAATTAAGGCATCCTCGTCACGTAAACTGCGGAGTTCTTCGAGTTCTCGTTTCTTGGCTTGTACTTCTTCTGCTTTCTTAATTGCGCGGCGAATCGTTTCTTTTGCGCCAAACTGTTTCTTCTCTTTGCCTTCTTCGTCTGTTACGATAACCTCATCTTCTTCGTCTGGCACGAGCTCCGTCAACTTCGTAAGCAAGTGATGAAGTTTTTTCGGCTCTACCTCCGAGAACGAAATTGGCTTTAGCATCTTAACTTGTTCTGGATGCAAAGCGAATAATAACTCATCTGGAAATTCTGCTACGTCTTTTGCACGAATGTATTGAAAGTGTTTTGGATCCACTTGATGTAATTCACCTGGGGTCATTTTGAGCATTTTGTTAAAGGATACTCCCCAACTTCTTGCCATCATGAATCTCCTCCCTACTATTGATTTTCTCTTAGTTTCATCTCTTTCTGAATATCAGAAACCTCCTAAACGGATGGTCTCTACATCTTACCCGTTTTAGGTATTATTTTATTCACTTATTCACATTATAGTGCTTTTATTCTTTGATTTCAACTGTTTTACGTTGTTAAATTCCGTTTTGCGTCCAAAACACCTTCAAAACATCAAAAAATATTCCTAAAGGAATGTTTTTAAGAAAGAGGAACGCTTCAAAACTCCGGCATAAGAACCTCAAAGAAACCTTTGAGGTTACAAGACTTCAAACAAAATGTGAGGACATTCGTTCATGAGGGTTTCTCTCTCATGTTCGTTTAAGGAGAAATACTTCAGTTCATCTGGGGTGATATACCCTCTTTCAAGCAGCGTGTCCAAAAAGACGGCACGACCGATTTCTTCAACAGAAATGCCGAGATTTCCACTGTATTCAACCACATCTACTTCGTCGCAAGTAAGTTTTAGCATACGATTGTGAAGGGAGCCGACACATACTTCTCGGATGAGAAGTTCGCTTGGCTTCATGCTGTAAAGAGCGGTTCCACAAGTGGGGCTAGAGAGAATTTGTAACACGGTTCTCCCTTTTGACTCTTCTTTCATGACATGTTTTAAAAACAACACCTCTCCATCGACGGATGCTGACACCCATCCTAATTCAATGAGTGTTTTTACGGTAGGAGTTGCCTTTCGTCGCTTACGTGTTTTCACTTGGGGGTTCGTTGTTTTAGTAGAATGAAGGGGAAGAGCTACTGCTGCATTCATTGAAACGCCTCCTATTATCGTATATGTAAAGATGTGTCTATTCTTATTTTATACCGATATTCTCAAAATATGCAATCATAAACTTTCTCCTTTTAGGCAAAAGGAGAAAGGACATTTTGTGACGAATCTACGAGATGGGGTTAAGAAGCGTGTTACGGTTTCGAATAGTGAGCAGCCGTTAGTTCAGCAAGAGCCGCAATGTATTGCTTTTCTTCTTCCGCATACGACTCCCCTGATTTGAATTTCTCTCGCAAGAACATGAGAGCCGATTTGTAGTTCACTAGCGCATTGAACGTTTGAAGCGTTTCGTCTTGTAACGAATCAGGTTGACGGTAGTTCTCGAGTTTCAGGATGGCTTCTTGGGTTCGGTCCATCTCGGAGGTTAAGAGCCCATCGAGTTTGGTCCGGTTAAACGTATTGGCATCTGAGGTAAAGAGCAAGGCTTGAATGGCGTTTCCGTTTTTCACAATGTCTGCTACAATGGCGTCATTTTGACGAGACGCATCTAAGACATTTTGCGAGTTGATCTGCTCCCCGTACCGGAGAGCATCTTCACATCCCCCTAAGAGAAGGGAGGCAGCAAAGAGTCCTGCTGCCGTTCCTAACATTCTTGTTTTCATGCGTTTCCTCCTTTCTATCATTTCCTTAAAGCATCTTCACCACATCTTTCACCAATGGCGATCGCTCGATGTTTTGAATATGCAAATGAGCAGTCTGTTGACTCATTTTCATTCGGTCTACCACGTATACCAAGCCATTCGTCGTTGGAGTGAGGTACTTGTTGTCAATTTGGTTGTTGGTTGGGTCTCCCGCTAGAATCATCTTGCTTCCCGTTCCCACGCGAGACGTTAAGGCTTTTGCTTGATGAGGCGTTAAGTTTTGGGCTTCATCGACAATGATGAGCGTATCTTCCCACGTACGACCACGTACGTAACAGAGGGCTTCCATCTCCACTGAAATCTCAGACATGAACCGTTCTAGCAAATCATCGGGAGAGGCAAATTGACCCGGTTCTAAGTAGATAGGTCGTAGGTTATCGACAAATGGAGCCATCCACGGTCGAAGTTTTTCATTCTTTTCACCAGGTAAAGCACCAAGCCCCTCTCCAACAATCGGGCGAAGAAGAATCATATGCTTGTAAATCCCTGCTTGAACCGCCCATTTTCCAATCGACATGGCGAGCAACGTTTTCCCTGTTCCCGGATCTCCGGTGATGGTCACAAGTGGAATCGAGTTATCAGCGAACATGCTCATCGCCATTTGCTGTTCACGGCTTCGAGGTTTAATTTTCATCGGAGGGATCTCATGAAGCGGGAGGAAAACCCCATTTTGGAGGGTCGCAAGAGCCGTATGCTTCTCGTTGCATTCATTCGTGAATTGGATGAATTGGTGAGGATACAGTTCTTTTGGGGCAAAATCACCTAAACACTCCAGAGGAAGGGATTTTTGTTTGTAGAAGATGTTGATGAGGTCTTGGGAAACCAAGATTTCTTGATAGCCTTTATAGAGATTCAACACGCGGTCTTTCTTGTAATCTTCTACATGATCTTGAAGACCAATTCGCATCAAGTTGACACGTAAGGATTTGTCTTTAGAAACGAGAATGCCTTTGGATTGTTTGATTTCATGTAAGAGGTACTCATCAGCGTAAGCCAGTCGTTCTTGGGGATGGTAGTGAAGAAGAAGACGTCCATGTTCCGGTAGCGTGATGATGGTCCATATATGCCCCCCTTCTCGCTCTTCAATGGAAACAGGCTGGGTTTGTAAGAGATGTTCTAAGAGGGTGAACACTTCTTGACAGGCATAGGCAACCGGTCCTTTATCACTCTTTTTTCGTTCTAATTCTTCATAGACTGGTGCGACAATGACCACATCATGTTCTTCAAACGCTAGGGGGCTTTCAGGGTCGTGGATGAGTACATTCGTATCGAGGTAATACGTTTTCGTCTGTTTGACCAAAACCATCATCCCTTTCGGAGGTTTCCGCTTGGCGGTTATCTCTATTATATTCCTTTATTCATTTATATTCAATCTATTCAGACTGAAACATAACCCCCTTTTCATACCAACAAAGGGGTTTCATCCGAAATCTGTTCAGAATTCGGATACCTTACACAGGAATTACGAATTGATGAGTTGACCGACGGTGGCAGGAGATAGGGCAGACAATGGCACTTCAATGACAATCGTTCCAAAGACAAAACGTACCCAAGTCGTTCCATCTGGACCTGTAAAACAGCGAGAACATGTATTTTCGGGAATGGGCGTGAAATTCGAGTCGTCACTTAGGATTTGTTTCACTTGTTTCAGTGGGCTTACACGAATCTCCCCGGTATCTTGGTTCACGATGAAGGGAGTGTGTGCAAAACTTCCTGACGCTTGAAGGCGACGTTCTTCATCTTTAATGTGGAAGGTTCCGTCTGCGGTTTTACCCTCAAGTGTTCCTTTCACCTCCACCACGTACTCTCTTCCTTTAAAGGTGAGAGTTTCTTTCCCGGTAAACGAGTTTCCATTGATGTGATAGGTGGCTTCTTTTTTCTCTTTTTCTGCTACATACGTTTCACCGGATTCTGGCTGGTTCGGGTGGTTGGATGGGGCAGCAAAGACGTGAGTAGTGCCAAAGAGAAGGGCCACACATAGCAATGGGGCAAGGGTTTTCAAGGCAATCACCTCCTTTCCCTCAGTATAGGAGGTCAAAACCATTTTATCAAGATATTCATTCAAGGAGTTGATATTCATATTCAGTTTGAAGTATGATAGAAAGCAAATGTGAAAAAAAAGAGAGTCTAAAGGACTCTCTTACAGGTTAAAAGGCATTCGGATGTCCAATAGGGAAACCCGCTCGAAACCCTAAGATGGAATCTTTCATCATGGGGCGAAACTGCGTCATAAACTCGACGATCTCATAAAGAACATAATCAGGATTGAGATGATGAAAAACACCAATCGCTGTTTCGAGTTTCGAGTCTTGTTGAATCCGAATGTTTCTTGGCGTTTCAAATATCACTCCCTCAAACTCATTCAAAAGAGTGATCTTCTGTTTCTTTTTCTTCTGGTAATCACTCTCTTCTAGCATCTTCTTCAGATACAAGATGTCCTCTTCCGAAAACAATAATTCTTCATTCTTGGTAAAACCAAGCGGGTCTTTTAAACTTTTTCCTTCTGGATCCACTTCTATTCGATTATGAATCTGATACGTCCCTATTCCCCATTTCTCATAAATCTCTTTTAATACCAAACTCTCTCGTTCGGTAAAATACACCGAGTTTAATCGAGATTCGGGGTAGTGGTCGTAAAATGGAATCACTTTGATGCTCATGGTTGGCTCTCCTCTTCTTTATTAAACTTTCTCTTTCACAACTTCATACGAAGAAGGTTGGGAATCCCTTCTTCTTTGTGCCTTGGTTAACTCTTTTTGCTTTTTATAAAAGACGTTAACCCGGTTAACAAGGTTTTTCCTAGTGGTTCTGGAGAACACTTTAAAAACAGTCTCGACGGAGGATGCTGCCCACCGAACATGGCGATGGTAGGTATGCTCCCCATACGAATAGGTGACTATTCAAAGGCCGATGGAGTCGAGGTGGTCGCTCGTTATAGGAGCATGTGGACCTTTCAGAGGCAAATGGAAATTAGCCCCTTCCTTTTGCTACATGCCCGTCCCTGTCGGTTTCTGAATTTCGTTCGAATTTCAGATATACCGAGGCAGACGGGATGGCGGTGAGAAACCGGTTGGCAACGCAGGTTCCTGAACAATTCTTTTGTTTTTTCTTCTTAAACAAAAGACCATCCCGAAGCGAGACGACGTGACCTCCCATCCAGCGAGGAAAGTTGTGCCGTGTCTTGTCCTATTACTCTTGAAATCTCTGTTTTCAAGCATGCAGGGCAGGGCTCACTCTGTTCTCAGCCCTCCGCTCGGAAAGGTGGCCAGAGGCGGATAGGGCGAAACGCTTCAAAGAGCCCGAGAGAGTGAACCAAGAACGAAAGGTTTCCTTTCTCGTGTAAACCGTCGATACCCGTAAAACCAAAACGTCAAAACCCGAATACCCACTTCTTCGACAACCCCTTCGCAAGAGAAAATAAAAACGAAGGTTCTTTCTTCTCTCCTCCTTGAAGGAGGCAATCCGCTTGTTTTTCGACTCGATTTCCGGTAAACAAGAGAAGCCCTGCTTCCCCTTTTTTTTCGATATGCGTTCTTCTCTCATTGCTCCACCTTACTCCCTCTCCATCTCGAAGGAAAAAGTAAAAGGTATCGCAGTACGGGAGATAGCCTTCCCATTTCTGATCACGGTCAAAGTCGACTTTCGTGTGTTTGACTTCAATAAAGACAATTTCTCCTTCTTCATTAATCCCAGCCACATCCACTCGCCTTCCATTTGGGAGAGTGACTTCCTCCATCACCACATATCCTTCATGCAGCAAATACCTCATCGCTTGTTGCTGTAAAAAGGCATGAGAGGCTTGGTCTTTTTGGCTAAACGTGTTTCGCACCGTGACTTGCTCTAAGTACGTAAGAGCGGGTGTATTCTTTAAAGCGTTTAATTCACTTTCAAGAGAGGTCATCTCCACTTGAATCCTCCGTTTTTCTTCTTGTAACTCTCGTTCTTTCTCTTTTATATCACTCGCAAGTGGTGTGATGCGGGGGTTGTCATACGTCGGGTCTTCTGGGACATACACCTCGACATACGGATTATCCTCCCGTTTTTGTTCTTTTTCGTAATTCCATGCGGTATCCCAGCCTCGCTTCCAACGACGAGGAAGGTCTTCAGCAAGAGAGTTTAGGTCGTTCACGCGAAACACATAACTGTTTTCTTTTTCTTCAGGAGAGGCTTGATGCTCCCACTCCCACTTTCCACTAAATATCTTTTTTCCTGTAGGGAAATAAGACTCAAACCCATCTTTCGGGGGACCGATCCACTCCAGTACCCTTTTTTCAATTAATCGTTTCTGCCACCGATAGTCGAGACGTTTCGCTAAACAAAGCGTTCCATTTGGAGTTGTGCCGAGATGCTGAAGAAGAAAATCCTGTACCTCTGGTTCGTATCCTTTTAAGGCTTTCACTTGTTTTCTCATGTCTTTTCGTTGTTCTTTGAGGAGATGCTCCGTTTTTTGCACCATTTCTTCGTTTTTCTTCAAGTTTTCGAAACGAGTATGTACCTTTTCTTGAAACACCAGGATACGATTCCTTTTTTCCTCCACGGCTTCAAGGAGCAAAGCGACATCCCTTCGTTTGATCTCTGGGGGAAGATTCGTGAGGATGTCTTCTAAGGCAAATCCATCTCGCCGTTCAAATAATGGATGCAGCACGAGTGCGTGCATCCCAAGTTCCTGTAATCCGCATAAGGCTCTAGGGGATAGAAACCCTTTTCCCTCTTCTAGCAATCTCGCATAACGAGAAAGTCGCTTGGCTTGATCAAGGGAAAGATCGTATCGCTCCGGCAATTCTTTCACCCGAAGTCCATTCTTTAAATCTTCCATGGCTTGTAGACTAACTTCATCCGTTCCTGTAATCCGAGGCATGTTCTCCCTCCTACGCCTATGGTGTGCGGCACACCATTTATTTCTCTAATTCTAGCACGGTGCCTCGATGAATGGAAAGAATAAGCATCCCTAGAATCGTATCTTCCTTACAGTCAATCTACTCAAGAACAAAAGAAAATCCGAGGAAAATCCCTGAAACCAGCAGGAAACTCTATGAAATTCGCCCCTCATTCCCGCTCTTCCCTTCTCTTTCCCTCTTATCCAGATTTCTTTAGAACCGTTTAGCGCGATTGTCCCTTGATGGGAGCCCGTAGCGAGGGATTGTCCCTTGTTTTCTCCCCTTTTCTTCCCCTTTTGGTCCGTTTTTCTCTTGATTTTGTAGGTTAGGTCTAAGAGGAACAGACGATTTTGACTTCATGTTACATTCCTTTATTCAGTTATAATCCTTGTATTCCTCCTATAATTCTTGTAAAATGAGGGTAGAGGTTCTTTTTTTATCGCTCTTCGTCTACGAAACGTATACGTGTTCCGCTAAAACGTACACCTCATGTAGACGTAGGGTACTTTTTTCATTCATAAGGAGGATGAACATGTCTCATCAAAACATTCGATTGTTTTCGGCTGACATTGGAAACGACGCCATGAAAGGGTATGCAGGAGAACATCACTACTACATCCCGAATGTCGTGGCAGAAATCGGGGATACCCGTGACTACGTGGAGCTGGAGCGAAACTTGCTTGATGGTCTTCATGTCGAGATTGAATCTCGTGCTTTGTCTAAAGGATCAACGACGTGTGCCGTTGGAAACTTAGCCATGCAGTATCAAAACAACCACGAATTAACCCAAGATAGCGACAAATCTTCTCACGACCAACCTCTCGTGCTTTTACTCACCACTTTAGCGGTCGATGCGTTAAAACATTTCCCCAATCAAAACGGAGAAGTGAAAGCCAAATACTACCTATCAACCGGTCTTCCTCTCCAAGAAGCGACTCAAAAAGGAAAGAAAAAGGCCTTTAAAGAGAAAATCGCAGGATTTACCCATGTGGTGACGTTTAAAGATACACCAGAAGCAAGCGGAGTTCGAGTCATCCTCTCATTTGAAGATGTGTTGGTCAATACAGAAGGTCATGCTGCCGTCTTTGAACTCACACTCGATGACCACGGAAAGGTCAAAAACGAGAATTTAACGGGTGTGACCCTGTTGATTGATGACATTGGAGGGCTTTCTACGGATGCCGCCATCATTCATGCCAATGGCTCGGTTGATAACGTGAACTCAGAAGGCATGCGAGAAGGCGTTTCCCCATCACTCGATGAGATCATGAAGCGAGTGGAAAAAGAATATCGCTACATGTTCAAGAGCCGCCGAGAAGTGGTGGAGGTCTTAACGAATCCGCTTGCGTCTGAAAAGGGCTACATCTACGTAAAGGGCAAGAAAACGAGCATTCAGCACATTGCCGATGAAATCTTGATGCGTTTAGCGAAGCGAGAGTATCACTTGCTGCAACAAATCTGGGCAAAAGAAGGTCGCATTCGCTTTGCGTTCTTGATTGGCGGAGGAAGTGCGATTTTACGCCCGTACTTAGAGCAGTTGAACCGTGAGGGAGACGACTTCCCGCTTCGCTTTGTCGAGGCTGAAGATAGCATCTGGATGGTATCAAAAGCCTACTTCAAGATTCTTCGTCTCTACTTGAATCAGAAAAAACGAGGATAGAGAGGGATTCCCATGAAAAAGGACTTGCAATCGGGAGGACTCGTTTCATTCCGTCTTCCCGTCTCTCTCTCCCCCACAATTCTTTCGTGGCTGAATGACAAACATCATGAAGGGTTGCTTTCGGTCGTGTTAGTCAAAGGGCTACAAGCCTTACACAGGGAAGAATGTGAACAAACCGTGATCACCATCCCTCTTCCACGAACGCTCACGAAAGAAGAGGAAATGTGGTTTGCGGATCCAATGACTCAACAGATGCTCGGCTCCTATTTGCTGGGATTGACTGGATTCCAAAGCCCTCCATCTGGGGAACTCACCCTTCCTGTTGAAGAAGAGTCAGAAGGATTTGATCAAGCGTCTGATTACCACCAAAACTTGCTAACGGGCATGCTCTCGTTTGATGATGAGTAATACACTTCTTAGGAGGATTCGGTCCTCCTTCTTTTATGTTTAAGAATATCGGAATGGTTATAGAATAAACCGTGTGTTATACTAAAAGTATGACCACCCGATATACGATGTATTTCCGTTTTTCGTCTTCGAAATTCGGAATGGAAGGAGGAATTCATATGGATTGGTTTTCGTTTTTACATGATGATGAAAAAACCACTCTCATTACCCGGCTTCAAAGTTTCTTGAAGTGGGTGGCGAATGAAAATCCGGATTACCAAGAAGCCTTAACGAGTGAAGAGCTCGCCACGTGCTACTTGCAGGATTTCAAACATCCACCTGAAATCGAACTTCTGTTAAACGGAGCAAAAGGCTTTCAAGTCATAAGTCATCTTCACGAGTATGTGAACACGTACTTTGACCAAGCCGCTCGCTGCGAATTAACGGAAGCCCCGGTCTTAAAGACAAATCCCAAAACGCCAACAGTCTACATCCCTTCATCTGGAGGCATTACCGAGCCACAATTTAAGTATCTTCAACGACTATTAAAAACACACAAGCAAGAATGCCCGAACATCCTTCAACTATCCAAAAAAGAAGCCAGTCAGATGATTGACGAGCTGCTAAAGAAAAAACCATCATAATTCTGACATTTTCGTACGAAAATGCAGATGTCTGAAATCTTCTTCAAAGAATTCAGATTTAAGGAGGCGTTCGCTTGAAATTCTCAAAAATGCACGTGTTGAAACCACTCGAACTCATTACCGGGCAAAAAGAAGACCCATGTGTGTCGTTGTACCCTTTAGATGATGCTCAGATTCGGATGGTTGTGACGGCACCTCATCTTACCTTACGATTGATTGTACCGGTTTTGGAACCTCTCTCTTCTCCTCTTCATCTCTCGCTGAGTAGTCTCAAAAAAGCGTTAGGGAAAACCAAGGCGAAAGACCCTGTTCTCTTTAAGGGAGTGTCTCTTTCCCAAGAAGCCTTTGAGATGGAAGTCGAGAAAAAAGAGCCGTATCCGGTACTCTCAGGAACGCTCACCCAAGAGGAAATCAACGGAAAAAAATGGGGCTCCTTGCTAAAACCTCTTCCGATGTTCGGTAAGAAAGACCTCATGATGCCGTGGGTGAATCAGATCATGGTCAAGACTTCTTCTGAAGGGGTCACCTTGTCTGCGTGTAACGGGGTTCATCTCGTACAACATGCCCTCTACCAACCTAGTCGTGAGAGTTCGTTCTTTCTGGAGAAACCCGTCTTAGATGTGTTTCAAAAAGGACTTTCCCTCTTTACAGAAGGATGGAGACTGGAAGTGGAGCATGGGCTTGGATTCATGAAGAGCCCTGAAGAGAGTTTAGTGGTGTCAGGTGTTCCTGCTGCCTTCCCGAACTTTTCCGTTCCCGATCCGCTCGAACTCTTTGCCCTGCACGTGAATCCCATTCCAAATGGAAAGAGTGCGATTCCGTGGGAAAAGAAGTTCTTGGATCATTTACGGGAGATTCGAGATGGTGCGGAATGTGAGTATCAGGATCTTGCCCTTCGCTTTGAGGTGAAGCCTGGAGACCCGAATCTGGTGAAGCCCGTCGTCATCCTGTCAGATGGAAAGGAAGTAGATTCCGTGGAAACGACTTCTCCTTTTGTCATGGGGGTCGCTCCTTCGATCCTTCTTCCTGCCTATGAAGTAGGAAAAGCCATGGGCTTGATGGAAACCATCGACCAGTGGCATATGACCGACCGTGGACTTCTTCTCGCCTCGATTCAGATGGATGGCATTCTGATGGAAACGAAAATCTTTCTACATGGAAAACACGAAAAAAACGCCTAGAATCTTCTAGGCGTTTTGCTGTTTCAAGAAGGTTGCAAAACTGGTTTGGTTCATTGGTTTTCCGAGATAGTATCCTTGGGCTTGATGACATCCTTGCGTTTTGAGAAAGATGAGCTGGTCTTCTTCTTCTACCCCTTCCGCTACCATCGTTAAGTTTAGCCGTTTGGCCATTTGCACCACGGATTCGGCAAGCGTGGTGGCTTTTGTCTCATCTAGGTTTTGAAGAAACGATTTATCGAGTTTGAGGGTGTGAAAGGGCAGTACTTTTAAGGCGAACAGAGATGCATGTCCCGTGCCAAAATCATCTAACGCCACTTGCACCCCTAAGTCATCCAAGGCTTGAATGGTTCGATAGGCTTCATGAATCGAGGTGAGTTTCGAGTGTTCCGTCATCTCAATTTCAAGCCACTGTCCGTCTAACTCACTTTCCTCTAAGGCGGATTTCACGAGATCCGACCAATTCGGGTGTTCAAATCGTTCCGTGTAGGCATTGACCCCAATCTTAATCGGAGGGAGTCCTGCTTGTTGCCATTGTTTGTTCTGCTTACAGGCTTCTTTTAACACCCATGCGTCTAACCCTTCATCCAGGTGTAGGTATTCAAGAAGCGGGAGAAAGGCTTGAGGAGATAGCGTGCCAAAAAGTGGGTGATTCCAGCGAATGAGGGTTTCTGCTCCTGTCACATGGAGGGTGCTAACGTCAAACTGCGGTTGAAAGTAGAGCTCAAACTCTCTCCGTTTTAACGCATGAGGCAAATCATTCAGAAGTCGAATCTCAAAAAGTGGGGGTTTCTTCAAGAGGAACTTCCTCCTTTCTAGGGTTCTTTTTTGATTCATAAAAGATTCGCATAAAAAAAGAACCTCCTAAAAAGGAGGTGTGCCATCTGAATTCCTATGGAATTTCAGAATTAGGCTTGCTGTAGAGCGGGTTTTGGTCCATATTGAATCCGATTGGCGACGATGTCCGTTACATAGACTCTCTTGCCTTCACTGTTTTCGTAGCTACGAGGTTTTACTTTCGCATCCACCACAACGAAGCGGCCTTTCAGCAAATGGTTTCCAGCGTTTTCTGCTTCTTTGCGCCAAGCAATGACATCAATGAAGTCTGTTTTGTACTCGCCTGTGTCTCCGTCTTTTTCATCGGAGTCCACAGCTAAACGGATGATGCATTTCGCATGGCCATTCGGCGTATACGTTAACTCTGGGTCTTTCGCTAGGTAACCGGCTAATACTAATTGATTCATATGGATGATCCCTTCCTTTTCCTGAAAAAATAGTGAATACTCTTGTATTTTATCACGATATTCTTTATTTATCAATATATTCATGTATTAACACAAAAGAAATCCCTCTCCTAAGAGAGGGGAAAGGATTATACTTTAACACTATCTTTCAAATTCTTGCCAGGTTTGAAGGCTGGAATTTTGCTTGCAGCGATGTCAATTTCTTCACCCGTTTGTGGGTTACGGCCTTTACGAGCCGCACGTTCACGTACTTCAAACGCTCCAAATCCTAATAAAGATACATTGTCCCCTGATTTTAGTGCATTTAAAATCGTATCAAATGTCGCGTCTACTGCTTTACCAGCATCTTTCTTTGATAATTCACTTGCTTCCGCCACCGCGTTGATTAGGTCTGTTTTATTCATTATGTATTCCTCCCGCTTTCTTGTCTATCCGATAAAATCACGGAACAAATGTTCCAACTCCTTTGTATCACAGAGGTAGAGGGTTTGGCAAGGATTTCCTGTACAAATGGGGCATAAGGGGGGAGACAAATAGAAGTCTCCTATCCTAAATCATCGCGAATTAAGCCGCAACGTTTTTTTGGATATTGTGAATCGCACGATCCACAGCCTCACCAATAGAGTATCGGACCGAAGTGCGGATACCAAGATCATACACCAATGCGTAAAACATCATACGACCGCTCTCCGTTTCAATACTCATGATGTCAAAAGTAACCCCTTCAAACGTACCTTCCATAACCTTTTTAGCAGTTTCTCTTTTGAATTCCATTACAAACATCTCCTTAAAAGTGGTTTTAGCGATGGGTGAGATCGCCATAAGACTCATCTCCGAAATCTTGGTAGAGACTTCGTGGAAGAGTCATCTGAATTCCTACAAAGAAATTCAAAAAGGAGATGTGTATGAAATGTAGAGGAGCCAAAAGGCGGAAGCCGTTTCTGGGGATCCAAAAAGGTTGCATAAAAGAGAGGAGGAACAGCCATAACGTTCCTCTTTACCCGGAAGTCGTGCGAAGAGGTTTCTGAATTACTTCGAATTCAGATTGATTCTTCATTCATTCTGAATGAAGATTGTCCATAGAAGAAAGAGCACCCTGTCGATACTCCTCCTTCCAGGCTTGAAGTTGTCTCCACGCTTCTTCATCACATCTCTCTTCGATTTGAACAGATGAAAAATCCGTCACATCAAGCGGTCGAACTCCTACCATAGCACCCATTACGACGCCACCCCCACTTTTTGAAAGTACACTTCCCGTTCTTTCACATAGCCTTCTAGCCACAACGAGTAGAACCGATCGTACGATTTCTTTGAAGATTCTCGAATCGGTCCTTCAGGGCTAGTCGCCATGAGGTTTTGCCAGACCATGATACGTTCCCGAAGTTTTCCTTTTAAAAGGAAAAAGTACGATTCCGGATCCTCATCAAACAAGGTCATCATGTCATTCGGGCGTAACCCTAAGTCACGAAAATCTTGTCGTTTGAGACGAGGATAGGTGCTCTTTAGAATTGGTTTGGATTCTAACCCAAACTCTTCTTCTAACGCACGTACGGCTTCTGGAAAGGTTAGTTCGTTTCTCTTGGCATAGAGGTCGATGGCACTTCCATAGACCCCACACCCGAAACATTTGAACGTTCCCTTATGTGGCCAGACGTAGAACGAAGGTGATTTTTCGGAGTGAAATGGACAGCACCCTTTGTAGGCACGACCCGATTTCCGAAGAAGGGTAAGACTTGTCGCAAGGTCAAGGATGTTCATTCGCTCTTTTAGGAGAGCGATGTTGGAAGGTGAAGATGTTCCTGATTGTGTTAGGCACATTGCAAAGCCCCCTTTTGCCAATGTAAGAATCTGTTGGTGAGACAGATTCATAAAGACGAAAAAGCAAAAGGAGATAGGTAAAATTTGAGCAAGTTGCCTCTGAAATCTCTCCTGAGAATTCAGACTGTGCGGTTCCACGGAATGCGACCCCAACCTTCTGTCGCATACTTCGAATCCTGTAACTCGTCCAGTGGTGCCGAAATTCTAAAAAGAAATTCACAACCTCCGTGGACAATCAGGTATAACCATTATTCTTATATCATAACCTTATCATATGTTAATTCCGATATTCAACTATAAAACAGAGAAAGAGCCCATCTCTAAGATGAAAGGCTCTTTGTTTATTCTTAAGATCCTTTGAACTTATAAAATCAGAAAAAAGCCCCTCGGATTCCGAAGGGTCTATCATTCTATGATTCTTTAGCAATGTCTTCATAAAGGGGGAGGCTTGAATTTTTTGTGGAGGAGGTTTTGAGTTTTTGAAGTTCTGTGCTTTGACGGAGGTTCAAATACTCAGGTTCCACTAGCCTTTACCATATATGTCGCATGTGAACGTCGCGTTTGCATGATCGAAAAAGACTTAACAAAAAGAAAGTCTATACGAGTTTCGTCATGAGATTTTGATCGTATATGAAGAGAGCACCTGTAAAAACGTCTCGATAAAACATAGGGAAAAAAGATGAATGGCACGCAATTCCGGCTTCAACAAGACAGCACCACCTGTTTCTTGCGAGGTTCCCTCAGTAACCAACTGTCCACCAGCATTGCAAAGCCACATTTGTGATTCGGTTCTCCACCTTCAACAAGAGGTCGTTTCCGACTTCCTGCCTCCTTCGGAGAGTAACCAACTGTCCGGCAGGTCCGAATGTGAAACAAGAAGGAATTGGCCAAATTCCATTTGCCATTGGAAGCCCCGTTTGGCGACGGTGAATCCAGTGGACTGATACTCTGATTGTACAAAAGGTTTCCCTTTTTGTCAATGAATATCGGTATATTTTAAGAATATCTTGTATTTTAGGAAGAGAACCCTTTACAATAGAAACAAGACATTACGTATTCTGATTTTCTTTAGAAATTCAGATCTATTCTGATTTTCTTAATAGAAATTCAGAACTATTCGATAGAAAGGGGTTTTTTCGATGACTCAGGTTTGGAAAATCACGAAAAAGGCGAGTTTAGTGTTCTGTATTCTTTCATTGCTTCTTACGGTTTGGCTATGGAAAGAGATGAACCCTCTCTTTTGGTATGCCGTTCCCATGTCGTTTTTCTTCTTTGTCGTGGCGATGGGGGTACGTTGGATTGTGACCACGCTTCTTTGGTTTGGCGTATTTTGGATGGTGAAACTCACCATTGGCTCTTCCCTTGCAGCGTTCTTGGTCGCAAGTGTTGTCAGTCGTCTCATCCGCCCACTCTTTAGACAAACGAAGAGAATACAAGAGCAGCAAGATTTTGGAGACATTGCTCTGCTTTCTGCCATTCAGAAACGAAGAGCCTCCACCCGCCCTGAATAAGGGTGGTTTATCTTTTTGAAAAAAGGTGCAAATTACGAACCTATAATCCTTTCATTGAATAACGGAATGTTATATACTAGATTTATAGAAAGATTTATCTGAATTTCTAGTAATAGAATTTCAGAACCTTGGATGGAAGAGATTTTAGACAGTCTGATTTCTGTACCGGAATCAGATAGAAAGGATGCTCCCTTCTGAAACTCCCTTCCACTCGCTCCCTTCCTCAAAAACCCATCATCATTCACAATGATTTAGATGGGTTGCTTTCCTGGTTGTTTCTTCACTCAAAAGGGTATCGGTTAGGCGGTCTTTACGACTTAGAGGCTGTTTATCTTACTCAGAAAAAGTCCCTATCCTCCTTCTTCGGAGTCGATGTAGACTTTTCTCAACCCGATATTCCTTCCCTTGGTCATCACTTTACGGTGTTTCGTCACCCGGATGACTGGAACCTCAATCGGATGTTTGGCATTGACGACTATTTCTCGAAATGCCCACTTCCCACGATTCTTCTTTTACACTGGTTAACCCGAACTCCCTTGCCAACCAACCGTAAAACAAGAGCCTTGCTTCTCTACACGGATGGTTTGCACGTAAACGCCAAAACCTACCAAAAAAATGTACGAGCCTGGATGACGCTCTTAGGTTATGACACTCTCCTAGATGAACTAGAGGGTGGTCTCTACGAAGAAGACCTTCAAGAGCTGGTCACGGTGTTTCGTCGGTACGGATTTCACCCCACGAAGAAGAATCCCTATTCGCAATGCTCCTTTAAAATCCAAGTCTTTCCCTATTTGCTTCCGTTTGTAGAAGAGTTGAGTACACGCTTAGGTGTATCCTCTCCTACCTACATGCCTTACCTAACACCTTCTATCCAAGGACATCGGTACATGTTTCCCTATGAACCTCACATTCTTTCTCTTTTGGAAAAGAAGTTCAAAGAAAACGAGATTCTCTCCCACAGTCGACACAACCTTAAAATCCTTCTCGTTACCTTCTTTTCACCGCTTTCAAAAAGCCGAGACGCCACGCTAGTCAAAGAAGCCATTCCCACGTCTACGGTCACCTATTCATTCTCCGCTTAACGCTTTTTCGGAATCTGAAATCCTCTTCAGATCTCCGTTATCGTGACAATTCTCATGGTCACGTTTTTGAATTCCTATCTGAATTTCTTAAATTCAGACCTATCCCAATATCCCCAAGGAGGCAACCCAATGAGTTTCATTATTAAAAACCACTTGTACAAAGAATCTCAATGGAACGACGAACAATCCCTCATCAAAGCCCACATCCAAACAGGAAAACGAGTGATTTTCACGAAACATTTTCGTGATTCCCTTGAAGACCGAGCTCTTTCAGTAGGCGAAGTGTACAGCATCTTCAAAAACGGAAGTGCAGAAATCATCCAAGGTCATGCACCAGGTACATACGCCATTGGAGGTGGTTCGTTAAACAGCGACGAAGTTCGGGTGTTTTACGGAAAAACCAAGTCTGGCAAGACCATTCATATCGTGTTTGCAATTACCTCAGACGGCAAATACAAGTTTGTCACTGTGTACTACCCTTCTCTTGAATTCTTCGAAAACGACTACAAAACCCTTCGCTCGGCTTTCTGCTTCACGCCGGTCAAATCCTAACATCCCACTCTTCTAAAACAGCCCCCGTGAAAAGGGGCTTTTTATGTGCTTCCCATTCTTTCTCCCTCCTCTCGCCTTTTATTCCGAAATCCATTCTGGAATTCGGATTGGGTCCGATTTCTCTAGTCCGAAATCTGTTGAACAGAATTCGGATACGAGAATTCGGATTATAGCGAGACTTACCAGCTCGCTCATTTTAAGGAGGGATAATCATGATTCAAAAAAATCATTTATACAACGAAGCAAATTGGGGAGTTTTACTGCAAGACGTTTGTGCTGTTGTTCAAGATCCATCGCAAGAGATTGCCTTCACTAAGCATTTCCGCCATGAGAGTTTGAAAAACAGAAAACTTCGTCTTCAAGAAGTTTGGTCGATTTTCAGAAATGGCTCGGCTCAAATCATCCAAGGTCATGCTCGTGGTCACTACGCCATTCGCAAAGGTTGTCTTAATGAAGACGAACTCTATGTGTTTTTCGGCAAGATGACTTCTGATAAGGCTTGGAAACGCAACAAGCCGGTTCATGTGGTATTGGCGAAAACTTCTGATGGGAAATACAAATTTGTTAGTGTGTATTTTCCGTCTCTTACTTACTTTGAGGCTGATTACAAAACTCTTCGCCCTGAGTTTGTAGGAAAATCGTTTGTCATGGAATAACTCGACGTGTAGGAAGAGGCGTTTATTCTGCCTCCCCGTTATTTTTTTACAAAAACCACTTGACAATGTTAGAATATGGGTTTATTTTAAGAATAAAGGTATATTCTCATCCCTATTCGGATATACTAGAGTATCTTCAATTTCGCGCCCCGTGCTTCAGTTATTCTTATCGTTTGCTTCATCCTTTGGAAGAGCGAACCCAAACCTGAATAATAGAAAGGGGTATCATACATGACATGTTCATGCCAAACCAAAAACCGTCAAATCATCAATACCACGGTCACGCGCGAAGGAATTGAAATCTTTTTAATGGGGACTCCAGCAGACATCTGTGAATGCGGAAAGATCACATTTCCATCTGAAGTCGAAGAACTCATCGATACATATGTAAAGATTAAAAAAGAACAATTTCCTGATACGGAACCAGTTCTTACGCTGCACGTTCCGGAATTGCTATAAGGTTATCCCGCTCATCTCCTTTAGATGGGCGTTTTTGTTTTCTAAGGGCTATGGTCGGGTCTTTTTCCATATTACACCAAAATATTTGTCATAATATGGGTTATCGTTACTATTAAAGAATAACGGTATTTATGATATAATGAAGAAGTATTCATTTTTTTCGCACGATCATGGAGGTGTTTTTTTGTGAGTGAGCAACAATCTACTATACGTTCTGTCTATTTGAAAACCATGCAAAATCTTAACGTAAAGCACACACGAGTCCGATGCACGTTCATTTTTCTGAACGAACTTGGTAGACAGTATGATTGGAACCCAAGTGACCAAGAAGTGGTTGATTTCCCTTACACCACCCTGCCCAACCTTGAATTCACCCAAAGGCAAGCCCTGCGTCTTCAAGACGCACTGTACCCGGTTGTAGCCCTAGAAAAAAAGATGGCTAGATGGGTAGTTGGGTTTCAGGAACTTCTTCCAACTCTATCTCTTCCAGAGCAACACCTTCTTCAAAGACGGTTGACTGTCATCTTCTGGTTCGACTATCCTTCCATCTCGCTCCACTTTGACCGCCCACTTTCACATGTATCCTAATTTGGCGGGCTTTTTCCCTGTAAAAATCAACTTGAATATGGTTGTTTATGTGCGCTAATCTGTTCGTAGATTTAGCAGTAGTTTAGTTCGACGCTTCTGAATAGAAGAAATGGAGGAATGTGTATGAATGGTATGTTTTTTCCGGGGGATCCACGTCAAAAGATTGCGTGTCAATCCGTGTGTAGAGAACGAAGAAATGCTTCGATGAAGAAAGATGATGCGAATCGAATTCGGATGGCATTAGAGCGAATGGGTTTTACTCGTTCAACTCCATTTCCTCATTTTCACACACATGTTTCTTGCCATATGGTTCCCGGTTGCCCAAATATGAACGCTCTCCAGCAAGAATTGAATCAAGCAGAGCAACTTCTCTCCTGCTATATTGGCGGAGCCATTGCTTTGTTAAAGCAAATGGAGGAAAAGGAACGACGCCCAAAAAAGCATCAGGTATTGCAATTGGTACGTGGCCACTACCCAGACGTTTACCGGTTCATCGAACGTCACATTCCATAAGAAACATCCACCCCTGTTTGGGGTGGACATGTTATTCTAGCAAATCCGGAAGCAATTGCTTGGCCAACTTTTTCACGTTATCATCAAACGCTTGATTGACAAAGACATCGAGGACACGAGCGGCAAGCAATTCGGGGGTTACCTTGAAGTCATCCTCCACATGTTCGTTTAAGTCATCGCAAATGAGCTGCAGTTTGTAGTGGCTGCTTCGTGACATTTTGACGAGGATGGTCTTGTGCTTTCTCCGGTACTCCATAAAATCAGCAACATCTTCAAATAGTTCTTTTATGACACTCATCGGTTCTTCCTCATTTCACAATGTTCCATGGGTTGGATTTATCGGTAGAAAACGACTTCACCTTTGCTTTTAATAAAGGCGGTACTCTCATCTCGGTGGCATTGAAACCTGGAGCCACTCGCTCAATGATGTCGTCTTCATACAAGGCATATTTCAGCAACGCATGGGTCGCATGAGCGAGAAACGAGGTGCCTAACGCAAGTTGAAAGTCTTCTATTTTCATAACCGTCGGTTGCGTAAATTTCATTTTATAGCGATCCCTTTCTCCCTTCACCACCAAATACGACTCAATCTCTTTTCGGTTTGGTTTTGGAAATAACGTGAGATTCCCATATTGATATGGGCGTTTATAGTAATCTTGAAAATGTTCCAAACAAGAGGCATGTCCAAGTGCCGTTTCTACTAAAGAAACGCCTACCTCCCCTTCTGGTGATTGTAGGTATCTGGCGATTCGGTGGATCCACATACGGTGGACACTCGCAAGATAGGGGCGGATTTCCTTCTTCTTATCGCTACGTATTTTTCGGGTTCGTTCCTGCATGTACCCTCTCCCCTTTCGGTTAAAAGTCAGGGACCCTGTGACCGAGTCCCTAACGTAATGTATGAAAAAGGGAGGTTTAAAAGAACCAAAAAGTGGACACAATGGGGAAAAACGTGATAACGGAAAGGTTGAGGGTGTCTCTCATGGGAAAACGAACGAACCTAACGAAAAAAGAAATGGACAAGTTGATTAAAGGGACGAAAGAAACGGCTAAGAAGTTAGGAATCTCCTCTAAGAAGAAAACATCCTAGTCTTATCCTACAGACAAGAAGAATCACCCAAGTTCAAAAGAAAATGGACTTGGTTTTTTATTGTCCATTCTTATGAATATCGGAATAGTTATGGTATAATAGAATTATTGACGCATGTTCAGTCTCGACGACAATCATTCTTTTTATTCCGAATAAAGGAGGAACTAACGATGGAATTAGTTCATTTGCGTTTACGTACGTGCTTTAGTCTTCAAGATTCAACGGTGAAGGTAAAAGAAGTGGTCAAAAAAGCCAAATCGTTTGGCATGACACACCTTGCGATTACGGATCATCACAACATGTATGGAGCCTTTCAGTTTGAGATGGCGTGTAATGATGAAGGCATCACCCCGATTTTTGGTGCCGAACTCTTGGTCGACGGCTATCCGCTGCTTCTTTTAGCCGAAACTCAAATTGGCTATCAAAATCTGGTGAAACTCGTGACTTACGCGAACTCCAATGGCAAAGTCAAAGAGGTGCCTCAACTAAAGAAAGAGAACCTTTCTGGATTCACCCAAGGGCTCATTGCTCTATCTGGTGGTCTTCCGGGTGAAGTGTCTCAAGCCTTGGTGAGTGGCAACATGGCTCAAGCAGAGAGTGTAGCAAACGAGTATCAATCCTTGTTTGGAACAGACTCCTTTTTTCTTGAAATTTGGAGAACCGGGATGCCAAACGAAGAAGAGATGAATCAATCGCTCTTAACCCTATCAGATACTCTTGGTTGTGAACTCGTAGCGACTCATGATATTCACTACTTGGAGAAGAACCATGCCTATGCTCGTGCGATTTTCACCCAACTTTCGGACGGGGAAACTCCTTTCTATGATGCCCACACGCATTTTAACGAGGAATTCTATTTCCTTAGTCCTGACGAAATGGAACAACGTTTCCTTGGGCTTGAATTTGCTTTGGAGCAAACGAATGTCATTGCATCCCGCTGCACGGGCGTTTCTATTCCTCGTGAACGTGCGCTTCCAGACTACAAAGTGCCTCAAGGTGAAACGGTCGAGTCTTACTTTGAAAAGGTGGCTAGAGAAGGATTCCATAAGCGATTTCCCGTTGCCCCAAGTCAAGAGTACGTGGAGCGCCTGGAATTTGAAATCAAGACGATTAAACAAATGGGCTTCCCTGCTTACTTCTTAATCGTTTGGGACTTCATGAAGTATGCCATTAGTAACGGCATTTTAGTGGGTCCTGGTCGTGGTTCGGCTGCTGGAAGTTTAGTGGCGTACTGCATGTGGATTACCGACCGCCTAGACCCGATTCATCATGACCTTCTCTTTGAGCGTTTCTTAAATCCGGAACGTATCAGCATGCCTGATTAAAAGAGTCATAGCGAAAACCAAATGACGATTGCCTCCACAAGGAGGTATACAAATGAAAACCATGTGTAACAAAGTGAATCACCAAGAAATCATTCGACTATACGAAAATGGAGAGTCACTCATATCCATAGCCAACCGATATGAAGGATTACGTCACTATCATGTAGATTACATTCTCCGAAAACACAACATTCCAAAGAGAAGCAACAAAGTAAACTCTAGGAAGTATAGTCTAAACCACCATTTTTTTGATGTAGTAGATTCAGAGGAGAAGGCGTATTGGCTTGGTTTCATTGCTGCTGATGGGTACATCACAACAAAAGAAAACATCATCGGGATTTCTCTTCATCACTCAGATGAAAGTCATCTTGAAAAATTCAAGAAAGCCATTAATGCCACATATCCAGTCCATCAGTATAGAGGTTCCGGATATGGTGGGGAAGTAGAATACGTTCGGATTGCAGTAAGAAGTGATCAAGTTTGGAAGATGCTAAAGGAACATGGAATTTTAGAGAATAAATCTCTCATCCTTACGTTCCCTGAAAGCATACCACCCAACTTCTATCTTCCCTTCATCCGAGGGTATTTTGACGGAGATGGTTCCCTCTCCTACTACAAGAAGAAAGATGCCTACACTGTGAAGATTGCCGGTACTAAAGAAATGTTGGAAGCCATAACTACCATACTTGGCTATCCGAACAGAAAATTGTACAAGCGATATAAAAACAGTACCAAAAACACATACAGTGTTGAAATTGGTGGTAGAAGACAAGTCGTTGATGTGATGAACAAATTGTATCATGGAGCAACCGTCTATTTGGAAAGAAAGCATAATCGCTATTTACAACTCTTACAGTCGTCTTAAACAGGAATGTTTAAGAGTATTACCCCGTTAATTGCTGGAAACCCCTTAGAGCCTCCTTGAGCCAAAGCAGAAGCGGAAACGCTAGATGCGGTGCTTGAAAATCAAGAGGATTGGGCAATCAGCAGCGAAGCCTCTAAAGGAAATTTCCCATGAGGAACGTTCAACGACTATCCGTGGCAGGAGTAGGGTAACCATTGTTACTCGAAAAGCGGGGCATCCAGACCGGATGAAGATATAGTCTAGTCCCACTTCCTAGAGAAGTGTTAAAGTATGCTGAAAAGCAGGGTGTAATCGGTCGATTTGGATTTTGAGCCTGAACGTCGCCATGAAGTCATCCAGTATGTGCAGGAGAAATATGGCCATGACCATGTCGCTCAAATCATTACCTTTGGTACATTAGGGGCGAAATCGGTGTTCCGTGATGTCGGTCGTACCCTTGGACTTTCCTTCTCTGAAACCGACTACCTTTCAAAAGAAATTCCGAAAGATGCGGATAAGTGGTACAAGGTTCTTGATCTACCAGCCATCGCAGAAAAAGCACAAGAAGATGATCGCGTGAAACAACTCTTAGAGATTGGCGAGATTCTCTTTGAACTCCCTCGTCATACCTCTGTTCACGCAGCTGGTGTCGTGATTGGTCGTCAGCCTCTTCAAACCTATGTACCGCTAAAAGAAGAAGATGGGGTCATGATTACGATGTGGGACATGGGGGAATTAGAGACGGCTGGACTATTGAAAATGGATTTCTTAGGTCTCAAAACCCTATCGGTTGAGAAAAAGACCTTTGAGAACATCGAGAAAACCACTGGTATCAAGATGAGTCATGCCGACATCCCTACATTTGACCAAAAAACCTTTGAACTTCTCTCGGAAGCCAAAAGTGGTTCCGTATTCCAAGTGGAATCGGGTGGGATGAAGCGTTACTTAAAAGAAATGAAGCCAAGTTGTTTTGAGGACATTGTGGCTCTTCTCGCCTTGTATCGCCCAGGACCCATGGAAAACATTCCAACCTACATCGAAAACAAACGAAATGGCGATTTCGAGGTCCTTCATCCCCTCATGAAGCCGATTTTACAAAGCACAAATGGCGTGTTAGTGTACCAAGAACAGATTCAAAGACTTGCTCAAGTTCTTTGTGGCTACTCTCTTGGAGAAGCCGATGTGCTTCGTCGTGCAGTAGGAAAAAAGAAGAAGGAAATCATTGCGAAAGAGCGGGATAAGTTTGTGCCACGAGCGGTTGCCAATGGCATCGACCAAAAAGTAGCCGATGATGTGTATGACCTCATTGTTAAGTTTGCAAACTACGGCTTTAATAAATCTCACGCCGCCGCTTACGGGGTCATTACATGGGATACGGCTTACCTGAAAGCCAACTTCTTAGAAGAATTCATGGCAGCGAACTTAACCGTCGCCATTGGAGAAGCAGAAAAGATGAGCATGATTCTTTCTGATTGCAAACGCCTCGGAGTGACGATTCTTCCACCAAGTTTGAAATCGTCAAAAGCCGATTTTTCGGTGGAGTTTTTGCCTACGGGTGAAAAAGCGATTCGATACGGCTTAAACGGGATTCGAAATGTCGGAAAATCTCTCGCGGAAGCGATTGAAGAGGCTCCAGATTTTGCGACTCTGGAAGAATACCTTCTTCACATTCCGACTCACACGTACAACTCGAAACAATGGCAACACCTCATTTGGGCGGGTGCTTGTGACGAGTTAGGCTCCAGAGGAACGCTCCTTGCCTCTTTAGATGGTCTTCTGCTTTTAGCCAAAGAGCGGGAAGAACTAAAGAAAAGAGGACAACTGTCTTTCTTTGATTTAGGAATCATCCCCCCGATGGAGTTGCCTTTTGCGGCAGATCCATCCAAAATGACCATCCTGAAAGAAGAAAAGAGAGTCTTGGAAGTCGCTCTATCGGGTCACCCGTTAGAAGCCTGCCGAGACTTAGTGGAACCTCACGTGCAGTTTAGTATCTCTGAACTCGATGAGAGTGTGAAAGGGCAGTTCCAAACACTTGCGGGTGTTTTTGGAGACATCAAAAAGATTGTGACCAAAAAAGGAAATCCGATGGCGTTCGCTTCCCTTGAAGATGAAACGTCTGATGTGGAAGCCGTCATTTTCCCAAAGGTGTATGAGGAAGCAAAAGCGAACATCAAACCGTTTGTTCCGATTTTGGTAAGAGGAAAAGTGGAATGGGATGAGAAAGAGGAACGTGCCAAATTGTTGGTCGACTCCATTCGTCCGGTGTTAGAAGGTCGCCAAGTGTTGTACATCCAAGTACAAAACAAAAACCACCAGAAAACATTGACGCACACGCTTTCCAGTCAAAACGGCATTACGGAAGTCATGTTTGTGAATCCTGCCACTCGCTCCATTGAAAAAGCCGATGTGTCTGTTCGTATGAACAAAAACACGTTGAATCTATTACAACAAGAAACGTACGAATTCATTTCTCACTAAGAGAAAACGAGCAAGGGAGAGGTTCTCCCTTGCTTTTTATGTTCGGATGGATAAGGAATACGGCTCTAAAAAAGCCATCCTCTCCTCTTCAGAGAGAAGAAGGGTGTATCCACTGGTTCGTGATTTCGGTTCTTCTAACCATCCTTTCTCCACGAGTTCGCGCATGAGTTCCTGCACATCATTCATTCGCATTTTCATCAGTTTTCTCACCTGAGATACGCGCGTTTCCCCTGTTTGAGCGATGATCACTTGCAAAAGTTCGAGCGGAGTCTCTGGAACCCGAAACGAATCCTCCTCTTCTGGTTCTAACCAGTCAAAGGAAACGGGTTTCGAGGTGGATGGTTTAAATGACTGTATCAAGGAATCTGTTTTTTCCTCTGTTTCGGCAATCAACGCTCCTTGAAAACGGGTGAGTCCCATTTGCCCTTCTCGTTTGATAACTCCATCTCCTTTTCCTAGTAAGTCAAAAGGCGGTTTATGATCTAACACCGTGGCATAATCGTGCCTTCCACTACAGGCAAATACGATTCTGGTCGGGATATTCGACTTAATCAATCCTGTGACCACTTTTACTTCGGGTCGCTGCGTGGCGAGAACCAAATGAATTCCGGCTCCTCTTGCCTTTTGGGTAATACGGACAATAGTGGGTTCGAGCACACCTTCCGGGTCTTGCATCATCAAGTCACTGTATTCATCAATCACGGTGACAATATAGGGAAGCGGTTGTTTGGCTTTCCGATTGTACTGAGCAATGTTCCGAACACCTGCTTTACTCATCTGCTGGTACCGCCTTTCCATTTCATCAACCAAGAGTGGTAGCGTGTCTAACGATTCACTTGGATCGGTGACGACTTTCACATTCGGGAATCCCCGGAATACTCCAAATTCCACAAGTTTCGGATCCACAAGCAACAGTTGAACCCCTGCTGCAGGAGGAAACAGTATCATCATCAAGATAAACTGAAGCAACCACATGCTTTTTCCGCTTCCTGTGGCTCCAACCACCAGCATATGTTTTTCTTGAGTGACATCGCCAAATAACGGTTTCCCATCCACCCCAGCTCCAATGATAAAGGGGAGAATTGCCTCTTTTTGAAACGCTTGAAACTCTTTTCTGTCTCCCACGTCACGCACCATCACTGGAATGCGTTCTGCATTCGAGACCGATAGCCAAAACGTATTCGGTTTGTCTCCAGGCTCGAGATGAAGATCATGCAACCCTAAAGCGGTTTTTACATCCTCTAAGGCTTTCGTCAGGGTCGAAACCCGAAACCCTTTCGGTAACTCACATTCAAACCGGGAGATGGTGGGTCCTTGTTTCACTTGATGAAAGGAGAACGTCTCTCCTTTGGTCACACCTAAAAGGTCAAGAGCGGTATTCCATTTGTCCCTCCAGACATCCATCAGAATGGGCTTTGCTCTCTCCTTTCCTCGTGGAAACACGGCAAACTCTTTTAATATCGTTTCTCTTCTAGTCTCTTGAGGTTTCACTTCCATGATTTCTTGTTTGGTTACTACGGGTAGAGAAAATCCGTTCAAAAAAGAGAGAAGTTCGTGGGTACCCCACCATTGGTATCGCCCAAAAAGAAGAGGAAACCGAGCAAACTGAACCAACTCCTTTTGAGAGTCTTTTCCGTACGGAGGCGCAAGCAAGGTCCAATTATTCCCCTTCGTTCCAAACCGAAAGGCTCGGTAGAGAGTATCGGCAAGAGCAGAGCGAGAAGCATCGTCTCCTCCTGTGACCAGAAAACGAAGAGACACTTTAAATCCCTCTCCTTCTCTCTTTTCTTCCCAATGAGGCAATCGTTTCCGATGGGGTTTCCAGTCCTCCCTTCCCCATTCACTAAGCCAATCTTGTATTTGCTTGATGCCTAGAGCAAGGCTGGGTCGGTCAATGCCTTTTTCGTAACGGTCATAGAGTTCATCTCCCACTTCCCGCCACTTGCTATTGGGCGTTTTCTCAAGTAAGAGTTGAATCCAGACCCCGTGATGTCCCCGTTTAGTCTGAAGAAGGTCTTGCAGACGTCTCCAAAAGCCGTCAGTCCAAGAAAACACAAAAAGAGAGGGTTGCTCAAACAATAAATGAAACACATCGGTTTCGTTCGGTAGAACTCTCCATGTGAGTTCAGACGCAGAAAGAGGAGAAGACTCAAGTCCCTCCTGCCACCAAGACGCATCAACTTCCTCTTTCCATCTCCAGTTGAAGGCGGCTCGTTTTCCTTCTTCGAGCTCTTCTAATTGCTGGAGAATAAACGATTCTTCCGGCCGAAAAGGAATGACGCCCATATCCGGAATGCGAAATATCCCTTTATCGGGAAAGACTTGCACTTTTTCCTCTCGTTTCTTGCGGAAATTCCATACGTGAAGGTTAACGTTTCCCATACCATCCCTCTTTCATTCCCCAGACATGTACCCATAAAAGTGTAGTCATGTTGATCATGAGCATCGTCGTATTGATCAGAAGCACGGTTTCAAACAAGCCAATCCCTCCTTATCGTTTTAAAATCGCCATTCTTCCTGCTGCCTTTAAGGCATCCATCACTTTGCGGTCCGTCTTCGTTTCCTTTTCTAACATGTTTTTCACAAAAGACGGCGGAAACGCAAGAGAATACAACCCGCCAAGTGTTACTAAGCATTTGGCAAACATCCCTGAAGGCGTCATCGGAAACGGCATGCCAAACATGATGAGCGATAAAAGAGTGACAAACACCCCGTAAACCAGTTGCACGACATACAAGTCTCGCATCGAGGTCCACCATTTCTGTTGAAATCCTCGTAGCGAATCAAAGACAAACCCAAGCATGGCAAAGGGAGTGAGGATTCCGAGACTAAGGAGTTGAAACCATCGCCTTCCGTGGTTTAACAGAAACGGAACGAGCAACAACACAAATAAGCCATTAAAGATGAGAAAGGTTCCACTGTCCAAACCATCGAGTGCCCAAGAACCAGAGGTACTGCTTGCATCCTGTAACATGCCATTTCCCATGAGGAAGATAAACCGCGTTGCCGCATTTAAGCCTTCAATCGCTTTCACAAATAGAAATGGCGCAAATCCGCACACCGCCATCATGAGCGGAAAACGCCCAAGAATTTCCTTGATCCCACTTCCCTTAAATCCTAAAATCCGCTTGAGCCCTTCTCCCATGGCCAGTAACCCGACCATTCCTCCGGCTAAGGCACTGAATTTCAACAACATCCCTTTAAAGAACACATTGTCAAAGAGAAAGGCAGGCGTATAAATCACTTTGGAGATGATGGAAAACACCCAAATCATGAGGCGTTTCGTATCACTTTTCGGGTTGGCAAGTTCTTCTTTTGCTTTCTCATTCATTTGGATAAACCAGTTTGTGACTTGATCGGCTTCTTGTAAATCAGGAGCCAGTTTCATTTTCGCTAGTTCATTGAGGTGGCGATACCCCTCTTTCATTCCCTCGACCCAATGAAGCCAATCTCCTTTTAGAGATTCTACAACGTTTTTTGCTCCTTCCATGAATCCTGCGGCTTCGGTGGGATCTGCTCCTAGTAAAAAGACAGGCGTAGCTAGCACCAAAACCGGCAACACCTTTCCTCTGTTTAACCAAGCATGTTTTAAAAAGGTTGATAGCCAGGTAATGGACTCAAAATCCCTCGAAGAATCGTGACGACGAGCCAAATCAGAACAGGAGCGGAGATGACTTGAATCAACCCTTTTAAGATGTCTTTGCTCCACGAATTTCCCTTTTCTTTCAGTCCGATAATCTTCATCCCTCCCGCTAGCATCATGCAAATCGTACTCACCCCTGCGACTAGCCCTAGACAAATCGCTTGAATCAAGGCGAGAGTCTTCTCGACATCGGGTGGAAGCACGCTCCCTACGGTCATGAGACTGGAGGATGCGGCAAAAGTGGGTGTAGTCGTCATGACGAGAATGCTGATGGCGATGGATGCCGTTTTGATGAGCATGCGTTTGGATGCGAATTGTTGTTTGGGTGGGAGTGTCCACACCTCCTTCCTCACTTCTTCGAGCAAAAAATCTACTTTCTCAAGCGTCTTTAATACAGACGGTTCTTCTTTATTTAGAAATGTCGGAATGGAATAACGAATCTCTTTTCGGAACATGAGGATTCCTCCCTTCTTTCATCAATCGAAATCCAGCGGTCATGGAGGAGACAGTAGCCATCAACACCGAAATGCCTTGAAGCACCAAAAAGCCTTTGATCAACATGATGATTTCCTCCCTTTGTTCTAAAAGTTGAGTGGTGCTATCACCTTATGAACCGTAAAAGCCGTCCTATTCCTTCCGGCGCAAATTTTTTTCTTTGTGTGTAGCGAAGAAATGGGCATGAGCCCACACCCTTCCTCACTTTTGGGCATAAAAAAAGAACCGAATGGTTCTCAGGAAAAACCTTAAAGGTTCTCTCGATATAAGCAATCGCCTACAGGAGGACAATCGAGGGCAATCCAAATACGTAGAAAATAATCGAGGCTCATATTTTGATTTTTGTTGTTGAGCACTTGCGAAAGGTTGCTCTCACTAATATCCGTCATGCGGTGCAGATCCACGGCTTTTAATCCTTTTTTCTTCATTAAGGCTTTAAAGCGGTTTTTGATCATGTACGGCTGTAACGTTTTCGGATGAAAGAGAAGGCTTTTAAGGGTCGTCACTTCATCACTCTTTATCGGCGTCATCACATCCAGGTAATCCACCAAGGCTCCTTTAATCACGGTTTCAACAGTGGTTTCTTCGGAATCACGAAATGATAAATACGTGGCCACTTCTTGTAAACGCTGGATGGTTTGCGGGCGTAACTGAATGGTTATCGGTACAAAATTGTCATCTGTTTCTTTTTTTATGACCATGTATAATCCTCCTTTTCCTCGGACAAACTATCTTTAAATCGTACGCTGTTTCTATTATCCTTATGTGAGGTGATTCAAATGATGCTGCAGAAAAAAGACCGCGGAGATCACGCCAAAGAATCGACAGATCGTGGAAAAGGCTTATAATCCCCTTTGGGTCACAAGGTACAAACGTTTTAGGTGTTCAAGAGTCGGGTAAGAAGATGGGTAACAAGACGGGTAAGAAGAAGTCTTTCATCTGAATTCCTTTAAGGATTTCAGAACAAAGGCTTCTTTTTTATTTGTGTTCTACCTTTTGTCCTTTTTTCAATAAAAAAGAGCCTGCTATACGCAGACTCCCTACTCGTCATCATCATCCATTAACACATTTTTTAGCACCGAAGCACCATGTTCGCTTTTGGGTGTGAATGTGACGATTTGCTCTTCCTTCTTTCCTACAGGCATAACAGATGAAGGGGTAGAACCAGCAAAGGCCTGAGCTGGATCCAGTGCAATATGCTCCACCCATGCTTCTAATAGGTGCAAGGTTTGCTCTGACTTTAACCAATCTTTCGCTTTAGGGCTTAAGCGTGGCGAAAGCGGAAGTACCAGCACATCTCTGGATTTGGATTGTTCCACCCCTTGTAAGAAGGTGCCGGCTGCCCATTTCGAGAATCCCTTTCCAAGTTGTTCTTTTTTCTCATTGATCGTTAAGAGTTGCTCTTCGGTGACATCTGGAGGCAAACGAAACGAAACCGTCGATTTGGCTTCATAATGCATGGCTCGTCACTCCTATGCTTCTACGGCTTCAAGTGTAATGCCTTTTTCTCCTAACACCGCATGCAAAACTTTGTGGTAGGCTCTTGCAATCATCCAAACCGAATCTTCCCCTTCAATAAAACGAAGTGGGTATTGATGGCTTTTATCGTTGATTTCCTCTAATTGAGAGCGTAATACAAGCGACCCTCCACCAATGCAGTATGCAAGTTGTATGCTAGGTACTTCATTCCACATACGGTCAATGAGTTTGTATTCATCTTTTGCAAGACGACCTAAGATTGGCTTGATGATGTCATCGCCAATCGGGGTGCGATTACCTTTGATATAGATGTGGTTGCGGTCCTCCCCTTTGTCTGTGATGACTTTCACCACTTCTCTGCGACTCTTGAAGTACTTAACGTTGTGTTTTTTCTCCACTTGTTCGATAATCTCATCCAGATAAGGAGAAACTCCTTCTTTCATTCCTTCAGAGGCTTCGTTGTCGATTTGACCATCGCCGTAGATGATAGCAGCATCCGTTGATAATCCGCCAATATCATGAATCAGAATCGTTTTCCCTTCCAATTCTTCGTTACGAGGAGAGCCATCTTCTGCCATTGTTAAGTCAACCAATGCTGAATAACTTTCCGTATTCACTTTAACCGTTTCAAAACGAATACGCACCGTCACTCCTTCTAGCTGAGGCGTTTGAAGGAACGTTACCTCATGTGTATGTTTCTTCAACTTTTCACGGAAGGCAGCACGCTTCCCTTTTTTAATCTCAGCCAGTGGCAATCCCGTCGATAAATGATACGTCACATCAATGATGCCGTCTTCATCCGGTTGTGTGTTCGTTGCTGTATCATAAGCAAGTGTGGTAAGGAGCATGATCACGGGTTGATCGCTCTCTGACTTTTCACTGTTGGAAGTAAGTTCATCATTCGACTTATACTTGGTTGCTAACACCCCTACTGCATACGAACCTTTACCATTCTTTAAGGCTCCAGAATTGATTTGCACGTGAAGTCCTTGAAGCACTTCCTTTTCATAATCGACAATGTCTCGTGATTCTACTTCCGAAATGACGTTTGGAAGTAGTACTCTTGCGTTGTACCCCACTCCTAAGAATGCCTTAATGCTATCATTTCCAATATCTACCGATGCCGCTCTTGTATTCATATTTCTCCTCCTCTATGTTCTCTTTGCATACGATTTGTATGCATGTTTTTGGTTTATGTATGCACATTGTATGCATTTCCCCTTATTCCTTAGAACCCATTAGACTCTACAAGGGTTGTCCTATTTGTTTATTCTGTATGCATTTAGCATACAAACGAAGTTTCTTCGCAGACGTTTTGCATACAACTCATAAAAGGAATGGATTTCCTTTATTTCCATCCTATTTTATCATGCTGCCTACCGCTTGCATACAAAAGAATTCTCCTTTTGATTGAAAAGTCCTCTTTTTTAGAAACAAAAACCTCTCCATCACAGAGAGGTTTATTTGTTAAAGAGTCTTGCAAAGATGCCCTTCTTCTCTTGCTCACTCTTTTGTCGGAACATTTGAGTGATGGAGTCCTGAGAAGCACGCGTCTCTTCCAATAAATCTAGCAATCTCTCATTTGTTTCTTGTTGTTGGACCGTAGACTCCTTCAAGGTCTTCAATTCCTCTTGCAGACCCTTGAATTCTGGGCTTTCCAACAATTTCGGTTGTGACTCGCTGCCCATGGATTCTAGTTTTTCTTTCATCTCTTGAACCAACGGCTCTAAAGTAGCCACGGCTTCTTGGAACCCTCTCCTAGAGGCCTCTTCAATCAACGTTTGAACCCCCGGCATGTCCATCAATTGTTTGAGCTGTTCTTCGGTGGCGATTTCATTCATGGTCCCAGTCATTGAACCAAGCGTTGCATTGCCCCCGACCCGTGCATAAAACTCCGGATCCTCTTTCCATTCTTCTAAAAACATTCGAATTTGAGCAATTCCTAACCCTTTTGAGCGATACTTATCAATGAGTTGAAAATAGCGAATGTCTTCATCCGTATAAAGCCTCGTTCCATTTTTATCACGCTGGATTTGGTGTAAGTCTTCAAACTCCTTCTCCCAATTTCGGATCGTGTTTTGACTCACTTCTAAGGTTTCCGATACGCTGCTAATCGTGTAAAATGTCTTATTGGTCACTTGCAGCCCTCCCTTCAATTCACCTGGAGTCTCCAAGACTATTGAAGATTCCTCTCCATCTCAACTTGCAGGACTCTACATATTTCTTGTTCTTCCATCATTTTACCGCAGAATCTTCCATTTGAACATGAAGAACTCGCCAAATGTATTTGAATACCTATTCAAACAACCCTCCAACTCTCCTTCAAGTTGTTATGAAGTTGCATACCCCTCAACTTTATACATTTACACAGTGAAGTGAAGATGTGTTCGTATGAAGTTAGAGAGATGTCTGCAAAAGTCTTGGAGGGTATTGAAATCAACATTTGAAGAGTAGGCTACAAAGATTCTGAAGGGGTTCTGAAGTATTTGCAGGGGTGTCTGCAAAAGAGTTGGAGGGTAGAAACCTCATAAAACAGGGGTGCAAATCATTTGAAGGCTGCAAATCTATTAAAGGTTCGAAGGACTAGCGAATAACGGAATGAAATGATATAATAGTAAGATAGAAAAGGAGACATTCCCACCTAATACAAGATGGACCACATGGAAAAACCCTTCGTCAAGAAACGTCTTATAGCAATCTTCTAATCTGAAGTTTGTTATCCGAAGTCTGTTTAGAATTCGGACTTTAGACGAAAGGGGTCATGTGATTGACAACCAAACCCAAAATCACTTCCTTTTTTGCTGGAATCGGGGGCATTGACCTTGGTTTCATGCAAGCGGGCGCTGTTGTTGCTAGAGCCTATGAATGGGACAAGTACGCCGTACAGACCTATCTTGCCAATGTAGGGGGTGATGCCGTTCAAGCCGATGTGTCGAAACTCACGCACGAAGATTTGCCTGTTAGTGACGTGTGGACCTTTGGCTTTCCGTAGCCGTGTCAAGATCTATCCGTCGCAGGGGAGCAGAAGGGGATGAAACTCACCTGTACTTCCTGTGAGGCGACGATTGACTACAAGGAATATGTAGAAGCCAATCGGAGCTGTTCTTTGTGTGGAAGTGTGGCGTTAACGAGTGCAAGTCGGAGCGGATTGTTCTTTGAAGTCATGCGACTTCTCGATGAATGCCGTGAATTTGCCCCTGAAAAACTCCCTAAAGTTCTCCTCGCTGAAAACGTAAAACCCCTCAAGCATTACCTCCATGTATTAAAAGAAGAGTTTGCGGTAAGAGGATTTGACCTGAGTGCAAATCTCTTCAACTCAAAATGGTGGTTTGTGCCGCAAAATCGTGAGCGCTACTATGCGGTTGGCTTCCATGAATCGGTTGCACGCCGAGATGAGTTCGAATTCCCGGAAGAGCAGCATGAGTTTGTTCCGAAACTCTCCAGCATCCTAGAAGCAAAAGTCGACGAGAAATACTACATCTCCGATGAAAAAGCCCAAAAAGTCATTGAAGAAGCCCTCAAAAAAATCCCTCAGTTAGAAGAAGTCCACGCCGTTCTTTCTCCCGAGCGAATCAAATTCCGTCAAAATGGCCGTCGTGCCAAAACCAATGAAGAACCTTCTTTTACGTTGACTGCCATGGATCGTCACGGAGTCATTGTGAAAGAAAGCACCGAAGGAATCCTCACGTTACATCCTCTAACCTCAGAAGAAATCCAATCTCTCAAGGAAGACCTCCAGCAAGTCTTTACCACCAAAGAAGGAGCAGCCTATTGTGTCGATGCCAGTTACGCGAAAGGCATTACGCCATCCTGCGTGGGGAAAAGCAAGCGAACCCATGTGGTGGAGGACCACCCCGTCATCATGAAAGTTGCCAATACGAATCCAAGTGGAAATGGCATGAATGGGAACGTCTTCTATATGGAAGGACTTTGCCCAACCTTAACCACGAATAAGGGAGAGGGCATCAAAATCCTTACAAAAGAAGAAGCAAATGCTATTCTGGTTCAGAAGGGAAGGGGGTTTAACAAAGGGGGCGTGAAAGACATCGCTCCGCCTTTAACCTCTCACTCCTATGAACAAAATCATCACTTAGTTGAGCAGAGTATCATCCTTGCGGGTAAACTCGACATGAAAGGGCATGACCAAATCAAACGAGTGTACGATCCAGAAGGAATTGCTCCAACCTTGACGACCATGCAGGGTGGACATCGCCAACCCAAGGTGCTCATCCAAGACGCCGAGGGGTGTTCTGGTGAACTCATTTTTGTTGGTGGGATTGAAAACAAGTGGTTAAAAGAAGACGGGAAGGAGTTTTCCCGTAACTTTAAGCAAGGATACCGAGTCTATTCTAGTGAAGGAATCGGAGCCAGTCTAACGAGTAGGGGAGGAGGCTTAGGTGGTCCAAGTGGTCTTTACCTTGTACCAGAAGAAACCTTAGCCGCCATCCTTGAAGACGAAGATGTCATGGTCTATGTTCCGATTGTCACTCGTTTCCGTGTTCGCAAACTCACGCCCTCCGAATGTGGTCGTCTTCAGGGCTTTCCGATGGAATCATGGAAACAAGTCGTGAGTGATTCTCAAGCCTACAAGCAATTTGGCAATAGTGTCACCGTTCCGCTTGTGAAAGCCATCGCCGAAAAGATTCTCCCGTTGTTGAAATAGATTTTCCCTACAAGGAGAGTGTTAAATTGAATTCTCCTTGTTTATCAAAATATCATTTGAATATCGTTACATAATTTGCTACAATCCAAAGTAGATTAATGCGTTTTTTGTAACGATAATGAAGGGAGTGTGTTTAGTATGAAAAAAATACTTAATCCAAAATCCATTGGAATTTGGAAAACCGCTATTTCCGTATTCTTCATCCTGGTGTTAACAGGCTGTCAAGAACAAGCCTCTCCAACTCCAAAAGAAACACCGCCTACAACTGAGACATCTACTCCAACTGAGACGAAAACTCCAACGACTCCAACAAGCAACTCATCAAAAGAAGAGGACAAGTCCGTTGTGGACAAAGCCTTAGCGAATGCTGACAAGAACATCGAAGCCATCAAAACTGCCATTTCCAACGACAAAGATATGAGCGACGAACAAAAAGCGATTGAGATTGCAAGGCTTTTTGCGACTGAAAACTTTACGATGAAGGACCGTATCAACAAAGAGCATGTTGGCGGCTTAGAGTATGTTCACCCGAGCATTCGTGAAAAGATGAGAACTCAACTGGTTCAAGGGTTTCACTATTCATGGTACGATGCCATGATCAAAGAATTCGGCGGGAAAGACAAACTTCCAGAAGTCATTGACACGAAAGTGGAAAGTGTTCAACCAGAGACGTTACAAGTATATGGTGAAACGGTTCCTGCTTACAAAATGACAGTATTGGTACGTTACGGTGAAAACTATATGGAGTACAATATGGTTCATGTAACAGTTGGAAAACATCAAAATGTAGTGCAAATTTTAGCCTATGCGTTCCCTGAGACGCATAAGGGAGAGGAAGGATACCGAGTATGGTGGTAATCTAATCAAACAAAACCTTATCCCCGGGTCAAAAGGGGATTATGCTCCTTTTTATCTCCTCTTTTTTTAAGAAAGAGGATTTTAGTGTTAGAAAGGAGGAATGCTCATGAAGAACCGATTGACCAAGGTGGTAAGCCTTTTTCTCATCCTCATGTTGCTCATTCCAATGTCTGCTCTTGGAGCAGGATTTGGGGGTGTAACCTCTGGATCGGGTAGTGGTTCCACTCCGCCAACGAGTTCTCTTGGAGGAAGCACGAACTACACCGGAAATCAGGGGTCCTTTGGAGCGATTGGGGTCATCAACGTCGGGAATGAGGTAAACAACAACGGCGGAGGCGCCTATGCGATTGACAACAACGGGATGTTTGACTTGTACGTAAGCAATCCCACTCTCTCTGGTCCATCGACTCCCGTTTACGTTCCAGAAGTTACCGTGGAATGGAAATACTTTGTTCACTATACGGGTGAAAAAGTCAATGCCTCTCAAATCTGTTCGATTGGGGGAGCGAGTGCCCCGTGGAGTGACCCTCAGTATCAATTGGTCACGACGCTCTCCACAGGTCCAGCCTTTGGAACGAGTCATTCGTTCGGAAGTGGTGGAGTGTACTTCGTCAAAGCCGTGCCAATCTCGAACTATGGTCGTTGGAACTGGAACGGAGAAGCGAAGCAGTTCTGGATTTCCGTGACGAACGATACAGTCGGAAAGTCGATGAAACTGCCTGTGAGTTCTTGTATGCAAAACGCCAAGCCAAGTCTCTCTGGTGGGGGAATGGTTCAAGACAACTTTGAACACAAAGACGTGAAAGTCAACAAGCAACGTGGCATGTTCACGAACCGCCAAGTGAAATACCGTGACTTCTTAAAGAACTACGGGAAGTCTGGAAACTTCGGAACCATCTCAGACGAACAATAAAGCAGCAATCCGTTCAAGCAAAGGGGTTCTCCCTTTGTTATTCTATCCGAATTCCTTTTGGTTTTCGGAGATTTAGAAAGGAGTTTTTACATGATCCCTCACAAACCACGTATCATCCTCATCCTCGGAATCCTTTTTCTCCTCTGTTTCCCAGTATCGGGATTCGCTGCAGAACAAACATCCACCAAATTCTTACCAGCCAACATTGACCCTTCTGTCCGAATTGGCAATCAAGAGGCTCTATTCTCCACCTTGTTCGTCCTATTCCCTCCAGAAGTGTTTGAGCATGCTCAATTTACGAGTCAATCTTACATCGAGAATCCGAACATCCCTTACCAAAACTGGTTTGACCATCACCAACAAAACCTCTATTACCGAGTGACGTTTCCACTTGAAGCGAATATTCAAAAAGCCCTGATTCATGAATCTATGGCACTCGGAGTGCCTCATCCGTACTTTAGTGATGAAGCGTTTCAAGCCTTGTCGGTCGACAAACAAGGAGTTTTTACGTACCTATGGTTGCATAGCACGAGCCACATTCGAGCTCCTTTCCTTCGATAAGAGGGAAGGGTTATAAAAAAGTTCTAACTTTTTTCGGTATATCTATTGAATAAAGGAATGTAATAGTTTATAATGAGTGGTAGTTGACATTTCGGGTGACGTTATCCCTACATCTTAGGGTCATTAATCTGAGTGGTTGAATAGAAACCACCGGATATAACAAGGAGGTTCACCCATGTCCAAATTCGAAATGAAAGTATCGAAAAAAGAGAAAACCCACCCTAAGCAGATTGCAGGAGCGATTTTTAAAGCGCTACAAGAGCATGATGCCGTTGAGCTGCAATGCATTGGAGATGCTTCCATTGGCAATGCGACCAAAGCCATGATCATCGCCAAGAAATTCTTCAAACAGAAAGGACAAGTCCTTGCTTTTGACCCCGACTTCGATAAAGCGGTCACCCCGGATAAGGGCGAAGTGGTTTCCGTTACGTGGAACATTACGGTTGCGAAATAAAAAGAGGGAGTTTGCCCCCTCTTTTTTATGTTGCTTTTCATCTGAGAAGCCTTCCTTATTACCTTTTGAAAGGAGGAATTTTCCCATGAAAACCAAGAACAAATGGATCCAAAAAGGAACTGCATTTGCCTTCATCGGGATGTTAACGCTTGGGGCGATTTCACCAGCTCAAGCATCAGAAATCGTTGCAGGGTCAAACGGGGGTCAAACCGTTTACCAAGACACCAATACCGGTCAATACTACAAGTATCAAACGCAGTATCAATATCAAACCCTCTACCGTGATGTAACCAAAACCATTCCGGTGACCAAAACTCGTACGGTGCCAAAAACGGTAACTGAAACCAACTATCGTACCGAGACTCGTACCAACTACACAACGGAATACTACAATGTATCTGTACCAGTATACGACACTCGTACTCGTGCTGTTCAAAAAACTCGTACAGAAACGGATTGGGTACAAGAAGCGCGTCAAATTTTGGAACCCTATACCGTAACCGAACAGGTACCAGTGACACAGTATAAATCGGTACAAAAGCAAGAAACGTATACCGACTACGTAACTTCGACCAAATCGGTTCCCGTGTATAGCACAAAACAAGTGTGTGATCCACCACCAAAGCAAACGTACACGCCACCAAAACAAACGTCTAACCCAAAACCTGGTGCCTCTTCCAACTACCGCTCCTACCGTGCCGCAGCGAAAAGTGTGATTGACTACGGCATCTCTCGTGAAGCAGGAGCCGAGTATGGCGTTGCAGAGATGGCTTGTCGTACCGAATCGTATCAATCTGGTACAAAAACGGAAACGGTAAGAACGCCAGTGACGAAGACTCGTACCGTAACCGTTCAACAACCTTACACTGTCATGGAATCTCGAACCATTACGAAGACTCGTCCTAAAACTGTCTATGTGAATGTGCCAAAAACTCGTACGGTAACGTATACAGACTATGAAGACTACACAGTTCAAGTAGGAACTCGTACGGAAACTCGCTCACACCAGGTAGCAACTGGAACGTATACGGTTCAAGTGCCATACACAACTACGAACACCGTCTATGTCACGGAAAACTACACTGTGATGGAAACACAAACGGTGAAAGAGCCATATACGGTTGCCACACCTGTCACCACGAAGGTTGCGTACACGCCAACGATGACCGTGACACCATCTGAGATCTCGCTTGCTGAAAAACCGAAGAATGAACAACAGTTCTCTGTTGACGTGAAGGCTAAGACTCAACGCCAAAAATACAACGAAAAGGTTCTTGAGCAACTTCATTCCGAAAAAGCATCAGGAAAAGTGAAGTTAGACACTGAGAACAAGTACAACTCTTGGGTAAACGGCATGCTAGATGCTGTAGAACAAGCAAAACGAGCTGCTCAAAACAAGAAGTAACCCCCACCTCCTCTTGACCGAGGAGGTTTTCTTATTATATCGTTATTATTCTTGAATAAAGGTATTTATTTTGTTATACTTTTGTTATGAATTTGCAGTTTTACTCATAAAAGGAGGAATATCATTTGAACAAAAATGGAATCATTGTCATTCTTGCAGCCTTACTCTTAGCAGGAGGAGCGGGCTATTGGTTTTTCTTTAAAGAAGAGCCGAAAGAAAACAACCCAAAAACCGAAGAAGTTGTAGATGAAACCGAATCGAATAAAGAAGTCGATCAACCGGTTGCCGATACCTCTAGCCAAGACAGCAAGTTGTTAGAACCTTTCTATCAAGCGTGGTCCATCCAAAACCTTGATGAAGCAGAAAACATCATTAACACCCTTGTCAAAGAACACCCACAAAATGTACGTTTCCACTTAGAAGCCGCGAATCTTTACTTCTCAAAAGATGGATCCCCTGATCGAAGCATTCAATTGCTCGAAGCCTTCACGAAAAACTCCAAAGATGTACAATCCTGGAATGAGTTAGGGTACTACTACATCCTGATGTACAAGGCAGAGTTCTATCCAAAAGCCGTTGATACGTTAAAAACTGCTCTTAACCTTGCTGCAGAACAAAAATTACAAGATGTCGCATTCATCCAAGCCAACTACGCTCAAGCCTTAACTTTAAATGGACAAGCAAAAGAAGCGATTGCGATTTACGAACAAGAAGTATTCAAGGCTCCAGAAGATACCTTCAAACACCTTCAGCACCGCCTCAACTATGCTATTGCCCTTCAGGTTGATGGACAATCTGCAAAAGCCATCCAAGTGTTGCAAGACATCTTAGCGATTGATGAAAACAGCATTCAAGATGAGAGAGTCAAACAAGAGCTCCCATACACGAAAGATGCAGCCTCAGAGGTTCTTCAACAATTCCAAGGATAACCCTCTTCCCTCTTCATTCGAAGGGGGTTATAACCCCTAAAGGAGGTTCTTTGTTGTCATGATTGAAACCCTAAAAAACATAGAAGAACGATTGCTAGACTTGTACCAAGAACGACGTTGGTTGTTTGTCGTAGGGTGCTTGGGTACGCTCCTCATCAGTGGATTAGTGCTGGTGGCTTTAATCTCAACCAAACCGGCTTCCAGTCCACCAGAGGTTCAAATGGAACTAGCGGAGTCTTCTTTAGAAGATTACCAGTTGTCTTCTCCGATTCATCTCAACACGCCTCTTCAAGAAGCAGAAGAAACAGGGTTAAATGAATTCTATGCTCTCTGGAAAAACGGCAAAAAAGAAGAGGCAAAAGCCAAGATGGAGGAGATGTTACAACTTTTCCCCAAGAGTGAGCGAATGGCATTAGAAGCCGCATACTACTATTACGCCGGTACGCAAAAACCATCCCGCTCCATTGAAATCCTAGAGACTTTTTTAACCCAAACGAAGAGCCCTTACGTGAAGACTCACTTGAGCAAGTTTTACACCTACACCTACAAAACAGACTCCTTTAAAAAAGCCCTCACTTTGTCTAAGCAAGCATTAGACGAAGCGATTTCGTTACAACTCCCAGAACTACCGATGTTCTATGCTCATTACGCATGGGCTTTGTCCCTAAATAACAACACAAAAGATGCCATCCATTTCTACCAAAAGAAAGTTTTTTCAGATGAAGCAAGTATTTTAACGCAACTGGAAGCACGTTTGAATTACGGGTTTACCTTAGAAAAAGCAGGGCAATACGAGAATGCTCTGAAAGTCTATGATGGCATCCTAACCCTTGATCCCAACCAAGTGAACCATCCACTGGTTCAACAAGAACTGCCGACAGCTCAAAAAGTCGCTCAAACCTCCAAGAAACAAGTAGAGAAATTGCTTCAAACGAAAAAGAAGAAATAGTACCGAAAGATTCGGCGAGAAGGGCATGGTTTCTTGGATTTCTTTAGGAAGTTCAGACAGCTCTTCTGTTTATGTTCCATTGATCTGAATTTCCTATGGAATTTCAGACCATCTGAATGTAAGTTTTTCACATTCAGAAACATTTCGCGAAAAGGAAGGGATCCTATGAAAAATCAAAAGAAAAAAAGCACGATTGGTGAAATGAGCAATTCTCGATTGATGTGGGCGATTAACCCAACGAACCGCATCAAGCCTTCCAAAAAAGGAAAAGGCTCCTATAATCGAAAAGACGCCAAACGTGTTGCGTTCTAATCTGGATTCTTATATGAATTCAGATGTTATTCCGAATCCATTGGTTTCGGATTATTCCGAATATCATTTAGACGTTCGGTTCTTTGTAAGATCTATAGAATCATGGAGGTGAATCAATCCTTGAGTTTTGCATCTGAGTTTGCATGGGTTTGCTCTTCTTGTGGGATCAAAAGCAATCCCGAACGACCTTTACCCCTTTTTCAGGTAGGTCCTCGTGTACTGTGTAGTCGTTGCATGGAATTAGATAAAATCTGCCTTACCACGACCACAGACTGTTTAGGCGCTCCTCCTGATACGATTGTAGGACCTTTGTTCTTAGAACATGTCATGGCGGTACCTACTCAGAGCATCCTTCAATTTCCAAACTTCTTAGAAACGGTAAAGACTCAGCTCATGCTTCGAGCCAAAGACCGTACCTACCATCAAAGTGGCAACGCCCTCGTGCAGATGAATCTTCAACTGACCCCTTTAGAATCTCCTCATTACCTCGTTTCGCTATCGGGAACCATGGTATGGAGTCATAAGTGGCATGTACATGTTAGTCAACTTGAACCTCCTCGTGAACTGGTGGCAACCATGCCAACCCCATCTTCTACTCCGTCTGAAAAAGAGCCAGAAGAAAAAACTTCAAAAGACAGTGTGGTAGGGAAGTACCCCGATGTCGGGGGAGATTCCCAAATGAATCGTTTCCGCAAATTAACGGCTACGTTAAACTCGTAGTGTTCATTCGATTTTCTGAAATCCCTTGGGGAATTTAGAGACACGGATATTAGAAAGGAGAACTCACATGAATCCAAAGGTAAAATGGTCTCTACTAGCAGTAGGGGTCATCGCTAGTCTTTTAACCATCATCATGTACGTAGGCAACCTTGGACCCTTTGAGAAAGAAGTAACCATCGTGACAGAAGAACCAACTGATTCGAAAGAGCCCACAACGGCTCCAAAAGACGCGAAGGCTGAACTCGAACAGTGGGTAACCGATTTAAAAGAAGAGTATGCGGTAGAGGAAAAACAAAAGAGCGAAGTCGACTATGACTATCATAATATCGACCTCATTCGCACTTACATGGAGCAAGGCAATCTGGTTGCGGCAAAGGAGCAGACAGAAGCCTGGTATCAAGAATACCCGAATTCCATGTATCTCCTTTTTACCCTCTCTGACCTTGAGTTGCAGATGACCGGAAAGCCTGATACCTCGATTGCCTTGTTAGAAGAATTTTTGGACCGTCATCCCCGTATGCCGGATGTTCACTTCAAACTCGCTGACTTGTATCTGGCTCACGAAGATGTTTCAAAAGCACAAGCAGAAGCCAGAACCGGTACAGGAATTGCGCTGGCTGACAACTATCCAGATCCTGAATACTTCTTAGATAAGTATGCATGGATTCTCTATTGGACAGAGGAAAAAGAAAAGGCAAAGGAATTGTATGAACATGAAATCATGAAGAGCGACATCCAAGATTTGATTGCTCGTGCGGCTCTTGCCGTCTACCACTATGCCAATATTCTGGAGATAGAAGGCAAGGCTTCAGAAGCGGTTCCGTTGTATCAAGCGATGGTGGATTTCAAAGAAACAGAGGTTTCTAGCCCAAATTGGGAAGACTTCGTATTTGCAAGACAACAATCTCAAGAAGCCCTGACTCATCTTCAACCCTCTTCCTAAGAGGGTTTTTATTTCTTCCCTTGAATTTATATTATGAATAACGGTATAATATATGTATATCAATATGTTTTTTGCACGACAAATGAAGGCTTCTGGAACTTCTTGTTCCAGATAATCGAAAGGGGAAAATCATATGTCAGCGATTAAAATTGGAAGACTACACGAGATTACTAAGGAAAGCGAAGAACTAAAAGCAAAGTTAGAAGCCCTCATGAAGCCTCTCAAAGAGCAGTTAGATGCTCTAACAGAAGAGGAAAAATCCATTCGTGAGGAGCTCGCCGAGGATGCGAAACAACACGGCGAATCGAAAAAGAGCAAGAGTGGCGATTGCAAATCACTATCGTATCCAGGTCTTGGAACGGTTAGTGTCACGGTCAAAGAGGATTGGGAGTTAGTCGATACCACCGCCGCCAAAGAGTTGGTCGAGACGAATCCAATATTCTTTGCGGCTCAAAAAGTCGATGTGAACAAAAAGGAATTCATCAAGATTGCGACAGAAGTGTTTAAAGAAACTGGCGAGTTAGTGCCTTGTGTACAGAAGGTTTCAAAAGAAACCACACGCATCACGCTTGCTAAAATCGAGGATGAATAATCCTCTTGCACTCCATCGTTGGATGGAGTGTTTTTCTTTATGACAAGTTTTTTTATGCTTTTCACCTCAAAACACTTGACACAATATTTAGTAGCAGCGTAAACTGAAGACAACAAGATATGGACAGACATCCTGAAGTTTCCAACTTTCTTAAAAAAGGGAGGAACGCCCAGAGTCTTCTAAATCGAATCATAAAGGAGTTGAGACCCATGTTCCCTGTATTACCAGCCAAAATGGATCCACAATTAAAAGAGTTAGTTGAATTAGAAAGAAAGCGTGTGTTAAGCATCAAAAAGTGCAAGCCCCGTATGTTCTGGGGAGCTGTGTTCTTCTTCGTTTTAGCATTCGGATTTTTGAAGTCATTTGAAATGGGGTATGGAGTTGCTTCCATTCTATCTGGTGCCGTGAGTATCCAGGCGTGGATGCAATGGATAAAACTTCAGAAAACATCTTATACGTTTCAAGGAGGGAGTGTAACGGTCTATGGCGTTGTCAATCACCAAGACTGAGATGCAGCAAGAAGAAGCCTATTGGGTAGAGGGGTTTCATACCTATTACCAGCAGCATTCCTTAGAACTACCCATTTCCATTCCTGAATTCCGTGAACTCCTCTCCACGTTCCTTTGTCATCCAGATGAGGCGAATTCCAAAGAAACGCTTTATAAACAATGGATCGAAGAAGGAAAGGAGGGGAGAAGGGAAGCGAATCATCTCTTAGAGGCATTTCTATCGGAATGGCTGCATCAGGAAGAGACGGTGAACCAAGCGGTTAGACGATTTCTCACCCTAATCTTCAGCTCTCCTGGTCACCCGGAGCCACTGGTTCCCGCTTCCTTCTGGAATCGACCACTAGGCATCCTCATGAAAGCCCACCAAACCTCCTTTCCCATGATTCTTCTCACCTCTGGAGATGCGGCGTGGTTACTTGGCGTCAGTCGCCAGTATATCCATGAAGAGTGGACAAAAGGAAAACTACCTTCCCAAAAGGTAGGAAAATACCATGTATTCTTGCTATCCGACCTGTTAGCCTATGCTCATCAAAAAAAGAATCAATCTTAATTCCTTAGAGGAATTAAGATTCGGGCGAAATTCGTGACGAATTCTCGCCTTATGCCCTGTCAAACAAGATTATTTGACAAGGCTTTTCGTGTCTAGTATGTTGAATATAGGTATATAATACGAATATAGACACGATAAAGAAGGAGGGACGTCACATGAAGGCAACACTCAATTGGAAGCCTCTTGAGCCGATTACATTTCCTCAAGAAAGACTTCTGCAACAACAACTCAAACGAAGTGGATACCCAACACTTCATCCTCACCTCATCACGCATCTCGCCGTTCGCGGGTTTCATCAAGTGAAAGATGTCATGGCTCATCTGTTTCCAACAAAAGAGCAATGCCACGATCCTTTCTTGATGAAAGGCATGAAAGAGACGGTAGAGGCTTTAGAGATGGCGATTATCTCTGGAGAACACATCACGGTTGTCGGCGACTATGACGTGGATGGGATTTCGGCTACCGCCATTGCGGTTCAAACGCTGAAAAAATTGGGGGCGAACGTAGACTACTACATTCCTCACCGCAAACGTGAAGGCTACGGGATCAAAGCATCCGTCGTAGAGAACCTCAAGAAACGAGGCACAAAAATCATCTTAACGGTTGATAACGGGATTAGTGCGCATGAAGCAATTCGTCTTGCAAAATCCTACGGCATGACGGTGCTGTTAACGGATCATCACCATCCGGGTGAAACATTACCTGAAGCGGATGTCGTCATCAATCCTCACCAAGAGGGATGTCCGTATCCGTTTAAGAGCATCTGCGGAGGACTCATCGCCTTTAAACTGGCTCAAGCCTTGTTTGACTACATGGGGATGAGTGGGGAAGAAGATGCGTTCATTGAAGCAACCGCTCTTTGTACGGTAGCAGACGTCATGCCACTCGTCGATGAGAACCGCTACTTTGTCGTAGAAGGCTTAAAGCGCATGAAATCAAAGCCTTCGGTTCCGATTCAAGCGTTGATGAAAGCCCTTGGCATGGATCCAAAAGGATTAAATGAAACTTCGATTGGTTTCTACATGGGTCCAGCTCTTAACGCACCAGGTCGTTTGGATTCGGCTGAAGAGTCGCTTAAACTTCTCCTCTCTCAGACGAAGTTAGAAGCACTCATTTTTGCGAATGTTTGCGGCGAATGGAACAAAAAACGTCAAGTGTTAGCAGAAGCAGCGAAAAAAGAAGCGGAAACCTTGCTGACAGACCATCCGGTACAAGTCTTGCTCATGCCGAGTGTCGATGAGGGGCTTGCGGGGATTCTCGCTGGTCAATTAGTTGAAATGACCGGAAAACCAGCCATCGTGCTAACAAAAGGGAAAACCGATACGGGGAAAGAGGTCTATAAAGGCTCTGCTCGTACATTTTCTGGTTTTTCATTGTACGATGCGTTTGCCGCCGTCGAGAAAAAACACCCTCACGTATTTGTGAATTGGGGTGGTCACGCAGAAGCCGCTGGTCTTTCTTTAGACCCTGCCCATTTTGATTTGTTCCACGCTGCGATTCAGGAAGTATATGAAGCAACCGAACTTGGCGTATCGGTGAACGAGTATCTTGCTACCATTTTTGAACAAGACATGTTTACCCTGTGCGATCACATGGAATGTTTGGCACCATTTGGTCACGGGTTCCCACGTCCAGTGTTCCGAGTGGAATGTGTAGTAGGCGAAGTATCCATCTTTGGACCGAAACAAAACCACCTTCGCTTCTTCTCCGTGAATGGCTCTGAATTCACGCTATTCCGTGGAGCGGATGCCAACATTCAAGTGGGTCAGAAACTAGCCGTCTATGTGACGGTCGGTAAAAGTTACTTTGCGGGTCGTGACAAGTATGACATCCTGGTTTCGGACTATGAAGTGTTGTAATCTGTGACAAAATACGAAGAACGCTCTCCGAGAGGGCGTTTTTTTATTGGAATACCCTTTGAAAAGGTGTATTTTTAATGAATAACGTGATAAAATAAAAGGAGCGTATCTTAGATTTCACTCGAAAAGGAAGGAAAAAAGGATAAGAAAAGGGGAAATGAACCATGGAATTACTTGGCGGAATCATGATTGCTGTTGGAATTGTCGGCTTTTTGACCACTTCCGTAAAAAAAGAAAAAGCGCCTAAGAATTCAACCATCCTTGATGATGATTTACTCCTGCTTTTGGCCACGAGAAAATCGTCTGCACCTCCTGTTAACCGTATAAAAACATCTTCTTACGAACCAAGGAAAGACACTTCTTTCCCGAAGAAAGACACTTCTTTCTCAAGGAAAGACACTTCTTTCTCGCCGAAACCTTCCATGGCAACAGCGAGAGATTGGGATACTTTTCGAGAAGACATGGCTAGTGTCTCAAGAGAATTCCAAGATCAATCCATTCGCATAATGGATGTGGACAAAGAACTAAACAAACAGTTACGTGTGGCTCAACCCAAAAATCATTTCGGCAGTGCCTATGATGCGTTTCAAGCCTTTGAACAACCATTTCGCATGTAAGGGGGAGTAAAAAAATGGGACCAATCGTTCAAAAACTATTAGAACAGGAACGAAAGAATCTTTCCGCAGAAAAGGAGAGATTGCTTAAGCAACTGGCTCAAATAGAGAACAGAATGAAGGTAGTGGAAAACGCTCTTTCTGATTTGAGTGAGGTGAAGGCATCTTGATGAAATGTCCTCAATGCCAAACCGGAACACTCCGTGCTCTTCGGGGTGTTCTCTCCTGTACTCGCTTTCCGGTCTGTCGCCACAAGGAAACCTATCATTTCCAAGTCGCTACTTCTTCTTCCTCTAAGTCGTACATCGTATTTGACTATGAGACAAGTGGAAGAAGCCATCGTCATGACAAGATCATTGAAATTGGAGCCGTCAAGGTTCGCAATGGTCAAGTCGTCGATGAGTTTGAAGCACTGGTGAATCCAGGCACCTATATTTCTGCTGTGATTACCCAAATCACGGGAATTCGGAATTCCGATCTCATCGGAAAGCCTACCGAAGAAGAAATCTTGCCTGCATTCATCAAATGGATTGGAGATGTCGACTTCATGGTCGCACATAACCTATCGTTTGATGCCCGATTCCTAAAGGCTGCTTGTATCCGTCTAGGACTTCCACTCTTTAGTGGAGAAGGGGTTTGCACCCTTCAAACGGCTCGTACGCTTAATATTCCAAGTGCCAATAACAAACTTGGGACATTGTGTGATTACTTCGGGATTTCGCTGGTCAATGCCCACCGAGCGATAGAAGACGTAAGAAGTACTCAACAACTTTTTGAGCGGTTAAAAGAAAGAGGAGACGTACCGTACAAGGCGTTCTCTGAGTTCTGTAAATCCTAGAACAGAGCATGTCTCTGTTCGTTATGATTCATTCATCTTTTTTCCCGATTCTTACAAAAACAAAAATATAGGGAAATAAGAATATTAAGGAGGTATTTCATGAATAAACCCGCTCTACTCTTTGCTCTTTCCGCTCTCCTTTTAACCTCAACCACTATTTTCTCCTCCACTCAACACATTCGCTCCCTCGAAAATGATCTACAAGAGGTTACTCATGACCTCGGACAAGCCACTCATCAACTCGAAGCCCTTGAGCAAAAGGAAGAGACGGTTAAAAAAGCGGTACAATCCGTCAGTTTTTCTGTTGGAGCGATCCTGACCTACGACAAAGATGGAAATAAAAATGGATCCGGTTCTGGTTTCCTCATTGACGCAAAAGAAGGGTACATCGTCACCAACGCTCACGTGGTCAAAGAGGTTGATAAAATGGAACTGCTGACCCCAAAAGGCGAAAAGATTCCAGTTAGTCTGGTTGGGAAAGATGTATTTAGCGACTTGGCCGTCCTAAAGGGAAATCCGGACCAATTGAGCAAACAAGACATGAAGCCACTTGCTATAAAAGAAGAGTCAAGCGTGGAAGTAGGAGACACCGTATTTGTGGTAGGGTCTCCACTCGATGAAAACTTTGCTTCGACGATTACAAAAGGCATGGTTTCCGCTATCAATCGAATTCTTCCGATGGAAGATTGGCACGGAATCAAGTATTGGGAACAATCCCTCATCCAAACTGACGCTCCGATTAATCCTGGAAACTCAGGAGGAGTTCTCGTCAATGAACAAGGAGTGCTTGTGGGTGTTCCAAGTTCTAAAATTGATAACCCGATTGTCGAAGGAATGGGATTTGCGATTCCCATGAACGAAACCGTGAAGATTGTATCAGGCATCATCGAACAAAAGGGAGACTTCGTTCGCCCTTCCCTTGGAATTGGGGTCATCCCCATCTCGCAGTTTGAGGGAGAAACCCCGTTTGAACTGTCAGAAGGACTGTATGTAGAAAATGTAGAATCTCGAAGCAAAGCATCCCTACAAAAAGGCGATGTCATCTTGAAATTTGACGGAAAAGAAGTCAATAACCTCTTAGATCTTCGAAAGGTCTTGTTTGAGAAAGAAGTCGGAAATGCTGTGGAACTGACCGTAATTCGAGAAGGCAAACCGAAAAAGATGAAGGCGACTCTCGTTCCTTTACAAACCTCTCCTGAATAAGGGGAGTTATGTTCTGAATTCCCTTTCTGGATTTCAGACTTGTCTCTCTTTTGAGAGCAATCACTTTTGAAAGGATGATTGTTTTGACCAAACAAAAACGCAAACCATTGTTAACTGGAATCCTTGCTTTTGCCCTCGTGGCAGGATTCGCCGGAGCTACCTCCGCCGCTCAAACCGTTACCTATTCTGTAGAGATTCAAGAACCTTCTCTGGATCTGGTTGTAACCGGAAATACGGCTTTACAGACTTACCAAAAAATTGACGGGGTCATTGTCGCTGATACCGTGGTGAATATTAAAAACAACGGAAGTGTGGATGGTCGACTCTATGCCCAAGTGGGAGATGTGTCTGCAAGTGGATTGACCTATTCGACTACGATTCCAGATGCAGCAAGTGAAGTGCTTACTTCAGTGTCCGATGCGGTAGCCACTACGCTGTTAGACCAAACCCTAAAGAACACGAACTTTGAGGTCCTTGCTGGTGGCAATGAAAACTTCGACCTTGAGATTTTGTTTGGGGCGAACACCCCAACAGGAACCTACAACATCCCGGTCACATGGACATTGCTTGCAAAATAAGGGAGATTTTTTCTCCCTTATCTGAATTCCGAGAAAGGAGTTCAGATTATCCAACCCATCTAAAGGAGGAAATGTCATGAATATGAACAATGATTCTACTAATCTTTTTTCCCTATTCTTTTTTCCTGTAAGGAAAAAAGATTGTAGGGAAATAAGACTACAATCCACAACCCCATGGTTCTTGCGAATGTTGCTTGCTTTGATTCTTTCAGTCGTTTTGACGACTTCATTTGTGACTCAAGGTTCAGCCAATACAGGGTTAAATGTAGCACCAGCCAAGATGAAAATTGAAGAGGCCATTCCTCAAGGAAAACGAGTTCCTTTGAAGGATGTGGTCGTGAAAAACTCTGGCGATCAGGAACAAACCTTTACAGTAGAGTCCAAAGGCTATCTTCACGGAGATGTGAAACAGTTCAAATTAAAACCCAATGACTCGATGACCATTAAAACGTGGTTAGAAGTACCCGAAGATGGAGCGGTAGGCTCACACTCCGACTCTCTTCGCATTGTGGCTGATGGGGGCGAAGTGAACAAAGCCGCCATTGAAGCCGTTGTCATCTATGAAGTCAAAGAAGGTCCTTTTTGGGTGAAGATAACATCTGCTTCTTCCAATGGTTCGAGTGTTGTAGCCACAGCCGGAGGATTTTTGGTTCTCCTAGTAGGAGTGGGAGTTGTTGCATTCTTCGTGTTCAAACGTCGTAAAGAAGGATACACTCCAAAAATCAAAACTCCGAAAGCACCGAAGCAACCACTTTCTCCAACCAAGTCAAATCTACTTCAAGATGATTCGATGTATTACACCGCTCCTTCTATCCCTTACCCTCCTCAACCTCACTATCCCGTGTATCAACCAGTCACTCCGCAGGTCATGTATGGTCCTCAGCCTATGGCTCAAGAAGAAGAGTCTGTTCAAACTCCAGAAGTCTCTACGGCACCGTCTGTTCCATCATCCCCTTCATCGTATCTTCCAGTTCCAACCCAAGAAGCCCCACGAGGATCTTTAGTAGAAAGGTTCTACAACCAATCGAAATAGGTTCAACTCTTAATAGAACAAGGGAATGATTGTATAATAAAGGTATAAAAAACATTCCCTTTGTTTCTATTTGTTCAACAAGTTGTGCATTTTGGGAACAGGAAATCTCCTCCTTATCTCGAACATGAGAGAAATGAGGGCCTTTACACGATCATTCTACTAAAGCAGATGGCTGGTATCTGAATTCGAATTTCTTGTAAAAGAATTTTGACATTCCTACGGTTGTCTGCTTTTTTATTCGGCACTTTTCTTCTAGCGAATCAGCCGCTCTGAATGTCTGTTTCGCATGGTAGACGGGATGCCTTTTCATTTGGGTACAGGAAGACATTGTCTTCAGAATATAGAATCCACGAAGCAGAAGGCATTCACTTCCTTTGTATCATCACTAATTTCATTAATTTGTAGGAGAGTGAAAGAATGAGAGGATTAAAATGGTTGTTGGTAACACTTGTCGCATTTGTCATGTTTTCTGGTGGGTTGTCGGTGGATGCAGGATTTTTCCCATCCAAAACGGTGTTTAGTCAAAAGCAGCAGGAAGCCTTGTCACTAGCCAAGAGTCACGATTACACACAAGCGTTGAAAACCTATACGCTCTATAACAAAGGAGAGAAATGGGCGATCATTGGAAAAGCGTCTCCTGAAGACCAAAAAAGAGGCGTGTTGCATGTTGTGGCCTTTGACCCAAACGACCCAAAGAAGGATGTGTATGTAAACATCCAAATCCCGAAAAATGGTCAAGTTCAATTTGCGTTTTCGACTCCAAAGATTAGTCATAAAAATGGATTTGTCATTCTCATGGATGGTTCGGGATCCTACAAACTAACCTTTGCTGAATCCTTCTTAAACCCAACGTACATGGCTCCAAGCACCGATAAGGCGATGGTTGATTTGGCTAAGAAAATTACCAAGGATAAGAAAACGCCACTGGATAAATCGAAAGCCATCTTCTATTGGGTGACGCAGAATATTGCCTATGACTGGAACAAAGGTCAAGCCAAAATATACAACGCCACGGAAACCTTAAAGAACAAAAAGGCTCAATGTACGGGGTACTCCAATCTGGTCGCAGCCCTTCACCGAGCAGTAGGCATTGAAGCCAGTGTTGTGTATGGCCAAAAGATGGAACACGTTTGGAACGAAATCTACATTGGGGACAAAACGTACTTTGTCGATGCAACGTGGGGTGCAGGATACGCTGATAAGAAAGGCAAATTCATCAAGAAATACAACCCGAACTACTATTCTTCAACACTCTGGAAATCTCACAAGAAAGACGAAGTGTGGTGCTTCTAGCATCCATTAGAAATCCCTAGAAGAGCGAGGCGAACCTTGCTCTTCTTTATGTCTAACGATGGTTAGGAGGATGACCATGGATATTCAAGAACTCAAATCTTTACTTAAACCTGGTGACCTCGTCACCGTACAAACCCCTATGTTTCAAGGCGATGGGGTGGTGTTTGCTATTTTCCCCAAAGAGCGGTTTCCGATTCAACTGGAATTAACTCAACCAGACGGGGATGGTCATGCCATGAAGCGAGTCGCATGGGCAGAAATCAAATTCTGGCAACCAAATTGAATACCTTGTCACTTGAATGAATAACGGTATCATGGTATACTAATGGTATGCTTCATTAGCCATCCTATCGTGAAAGTAGAGTAGTAGATGCTAGCGGGAAACTAGAAGTCTACAGGAATCTAGCGGGAACTAGGTTCCATTATCTCTCCCATGCCCTCTCAACGAAGAGGGAGGGTGTTTATAGGAATCTTTTTATGAGAACCAGATGACGACTATTGTACAGTGAAGCGGGTGCAAAGAATAGGCAAAGCCGAGATTCTGAGCGGAGGCGACACGACCCGTGGGTATCCTTAAGTGTTCCCTCGCCTTGATCCATGGTCGTTCCATTTCGGGCAAGAGTTCTGGTTCTTTTATTTGGAATGTTGAGGTGAAAACCTTTGAAACGATATACATGCGAATGTTGTGGATTCGAAAGCAGTCAATACAAAAAACGATTTGTCGGTCACGTCCGAGTGGAAATCAAAAGCGTGAAAGCCTGTAAAAAGTGCAACTGGTTTTTAACCGATGATGAGGAAGAGAAAAAACAGGTCATGGAACTCTACCACCTAAAAGTCTAAGGAGGCTCAGAGAATGGATATTCGGTACGGAAAATCAAGAAGATGGTATACCTCCGCGTCCTTTCGATTGATGAAACGAGTTCGTCTTCTTCTTGTCATTCTTCTTTCTCCCCTTTGGCTTCCGCTTTACGCGTTAGCCACCATCGGAGATTGGTCAGGAAGGGTAGTAGACCAACTGGATAGTGGGTTGCAAAGAATACTAGATCATATCATTCCCCAGAAGAAGTGAAACTCATAACGAACTAATCTATTTCTCTCTCTTTTAGCGGAAGGAAAGAGAGGGGTTGGGACTCGCTCCCCCGCACATTCCGAAATCTCTACGGGAGAATTCGGATATAGAGTGCATGCTTCCGCTTTTATGTAACTCGGGAAAGGGTGTTTCTCATGCTGTTAGGTTCATTCATTTTTACCATTTCTCTCATTGCTTCTGTCTCGTGTGGGGTCATCTTGGTCTTAAACCTAGAGGATTTTTGGGGAAAGAATCGAGTGTGGAAAAAGCGACTTCAAGCCGTCTTGGGAATCTTCGTCCTGAGTACCCTATCTCTGGTTGGGATCACGATGTTGTTCATCGACTACCTGAATTAAGGAGGAGGATTTTAGTATGACCACCTTGAGCCATGAATCAAAGGTTCCAAAAGAAGATACAAAACAATTAGTAGAGAGGGATCAAGAGATTCGAAAACGAATTGCCCGTACGATCCTCATTCAACAAACCCTCAAAGACAACAGAGAAGCCTTAAAACGATTAGGGGATAGGTAATGTGAAGACCATAAAACTTTCAGAATTACAACAACAGATTCGAAAAAACCAAGAAACACACCAAGAAGCCCTCACGCTTCACCAGCAGATTTTAGAAGAACGTGGGTTAAAAAAGGGAAGAGTTCGTCCACGAGATCCAGAGGAGCAAAAGATATTGGATTCCTTTACCCGAAAGTGAGCGATTACCATGGTCATTTGTCCGTATTGTCAAAACCAAGCCAAACTCTTGAGTTTTTCGGATTAATGGATACAGGACTCGATGAATCTGACCCGTGAAGAGGCTCATATCGGCTGTTTCAATGAGGAACAGTGCGAAGAAATCATCTTTTTAGCGAAAGAATACCGATACTTACACGAAAGGAACGAAAGAACTCAATGAAACCCACCACTACATCGCTAAGACTACAACGACAAGTCCGTATAAAACGTCGGCTCTTGGCTTGTTCTGTTCTGGTCCTGTTGGCTGGGGCTTATTTCGGAATCACACTCACCAAACAATACTTCCAACTCAAAGAAGCCCATAAAGAGCAAAAAAGCCTTCACCTTGCCTTAAAAGAGGTAAAGCGGGAAGAGCAGCGTTTACAAGAAGAATTGGTTCGCTTAAACGACGATGAATACATTGCCGACCTTGCAAGAATTGAGTTTTTCTTTTCAAAAGAACAAGAAATCTTGTTTGTCTTGCCAAAATCGAAGAAACCATAGGAGGAAAACTATGAACTCAACCTCATCTACCTCATTGCACGACTTCCAAGAAGGGGAGTATGTGTATAGCACCCAATATCGCTCCGTGTTTACCATAGAAAAAGTGTTTACCTCTCATCTTTACATCTGTGATGAAAAAGGAAAGAAGCATGGCTATTCGAATTACGGAGACTTGAGACGTGCCACATGCGAGGAAATCCAAGCCTTTCAAATCAAACGTCATTCCGCTCACACTCTGGTTGAATCTCCATCTATCTCTCACCCTATATCCCTGTAATCCATAGAGAGGAAAACTCCTCTCTTTTTTCATTTCCATACTTGGTAGATTCTGTAATAATAGAATCATAGAAATTTAAAGGAGAATACCTATGAAAGGTTGTTTCAGTCTATTATTTGGAGTCATAGTGGTGTCGATGTTATTCAGCACTCCTGCTTATGCTCATCCAGGGAATACCGATTCAAGCGGAGGGCATACGTGCCGAACCAACTGTCACGAGTGGGGACTCAATTACGGAGACTACCATTACCACGATTCATACGGAGGTGGTGGGGGAACCTATGAAGAAGGCTACGATTTGGGCTATGAATATTCCTATTCTTACACCTCGGAGTGTGAGGAGGAGTACGAATGGTGGTGGGAAGGTTCTCAAGCGTTTGGAGATGGCTATGAACAAGGAATTGCGGATGGCCACGAAGAAGGGCTAGAGGTCTGCTACATGAATAGTTACAACTCAGGTTACGAGTGGGGCTACTCCGATTACCAAGAGGGTCTTGAGTATGATGGCACCACCGTCATCTATGACGAAATTACTTTTGAAGAAGGCTATGCCGATGGCTGGAATGATTCCGAAAGCGAAGACACTGCACAAGCGGAAGAAACAGAAGAAGTCGTCTCGGTCACTTCCAATTCCACCGATAACGATTCGGATAACGATCATGTGCTGAACTCTTCCCAAGAGCAAACCGTCTATGAGAAAGGGTATTCGGAAGGGCATTGGGATGCCACGAATGAGTACATCTTTGAAGACTATGAACGAGGCTTTACCGAAGAGGAACTCTCACTCTTTCAAAAAGGCTACTATGCTGGATGGGTGGAAGGGGGAGGTGGTGGATCCCTTGAAACGATTTGGTATGAAGGTATAACATTTTTCACAAGCCATCCGTTGCTCGTGATCCTCTCACTGATTGGAGTCCTTTGGGGGATTCGAACACTCCTCCAAAAGAAACCGAACACCGCACATACGAATATAGCAAGCAAGGTGGTAAACATATTGCTTTGGACTGGTTTCCTCGTCCTGCTTTATTATCTAGTAAGTTAGAGATAACCTTTTTTCTGTTTTTGAAATCCGCTTGGATTCAAAAAGGAGAAGGGTTTTTCTTTTCTTCCAAAACTTTTTTAAAAAAAATCCATTTCACCGCTTGACTGAATATCGGTATTAATGTAGTATAAAGGTATACCAAATGAAAAGGAGTTGAAAGACATGTTCGGAATGATTGGAAAGAACACAACACATGAACAACCGATTTACGTTGACATGGTCTCTTTGACTCTATTTGAGAATACTTAATCCCGATTCTTTTTCCCTCAACTATCCCTGTTGTCTGTTGGCTGGTTTTGTGGCAAAAGTGTATATCGTTTATGGGAATGTATTCTCTGCCCCCCTTCAGAGAGTGCATTCCCCTTTTTTGTTCATTTTGCCGGTGTAGTTCAATTGGTAGAACGTCTCACTTGTAATGAGGGTGTTTGCGGGTTCAAGTCCTGTCACCGGCTCTTATGTTTGACCTACATACCTTGAGAAATGAGGAATGAAAACATGAGTCAAGTACAAATCGAAAAAGAAAAAGACATAACGAACATTGTCATCTTGTACTCCGATGGAACCAAAGAGGAGATCCAAAAGGGATTTGTCGCTCAAGTGGTTCAAGAGGAGGACGAAACGACCATGAAAATGAAGTTTGTGAATACTTCTGGTCCTGAATTGATGGATATGGCGTATGCGGTTTGTGTAGGGATGGCTCAGTTCATTCCGCCTCACATGTTAGAGGAAGAAGAAGAATAGAAGGGTAATAGATTCCCCCTACAAGGATGCGTCCTGTTTAAGTAGGTTAAAACTCTTGAGTGGCTTAGTCATACGGGTTCAAGCACTCTTCTATCCGAATTTCTTTTTGAAAGAATTTCGGACTAATCATTGCGGTGGGCTAGGCGTGGTCGTCTGATAGGTCTCATAAGCCTGTAACGAGGGTTCAATTCCCTACTCCGCAACCAAATTCTATGAGGCATTGGTCAAGTGGTGAAGACACCGTCCTTTCACGGCGGGATCGGGGGTTCAATTCCCCCATGCCTTACCAAATGGACAGGTTTCTCGACGGTTCGGGAGTATGGTCTGCAAAACCATATGAAAAGGGTTCGAGTCCCTTCCTGTTCTCCAACATCCTATACCGATGTAGCTCAGGGGCAGAGCGTTCTCTTGATAAGGGAGGGGTCGCAAGTTCGAATCTTGCCATCGGTACCAATTTCAATCACATCTTGCCCTTAGCTCAGTGGGTAGAGCGTTCGGCTGTTAACCGAAATGTCACCGGTTCAAATCCGGTAGGGTAAGCCAAATGGAGCAGTAGCAATGATGGTTCATGACAGCCTAACGGCTGGCACGAAAACGATTTTCAATCGTTTCCGCACAACTCATTCAAAAGAATGAGTTTCGAGGCGGGCAGAGCCCATCATGCAGAGGACTGAAAATCCTCGGATGTTGGTTCGATCCCAACCTTCTCCACCAAATTCGGAGGTATGGTCTAGTGGCTATGACGCTGCACTGTCCATGCAGAGACCGGGGTTCAATTCCCTGTGCCTTCGCCAAAAAGAATGCAAAGGCACGATATAATCAATCCGAAATCATAGAATTCGGAAGCCTTTCGCCAACTATAGCCCGTTGATTCCATTGGTTACGAGTTCTTCCTTACAAGAAGAATAAGAAGGTTCGATTCCTTCACGGGCTACCAATCTGAAATCTTCAACAAGGAGGAATACACATGAACAAGAAAAAAGTAGGAATCATTGGTGGACTATCTGCTTTAGTGTTAGTGCCTGTTGCCATTCTAGTCAAGCACAAGATCAGCAAACAAAAAGCCTAACCTTAAATCATAGATTGAACAGGAAAATAGAACACCCCTCTATTCTTCTGTTGAGGCTATGGCGTATGGGTAACGCGTCGGTCTGTGGAACCGATTAAGAGGGTTCGAGTCCCTCTAGTCTCCCCAAAATGACGGGATGTAGCTCAGTTTGGTAGAGCACTTGGTTTGGGACCAAGGGGTCGCAGGTTCAATTCCTGTCATTCCGATTATATGTCTAAAGGAGGAAATACCAATGGGATTATCAGGCTGGTTAGATCCAGAAGGACAATTTCACCCATGTTCGTATGGGAGACATCATGAATTTGCTCAAGACGAAATGGAACGTCTAGCGAATTTAGGAGACTATCCGTACGAAAGCGTGGACCAGTTACGAGAACGATCTTACATTCCGATGGGAGGAAGTTCTACAGGCTGGTACGTATTTCTCCCTATTAATCATGAAACCTATAAACCTATGGTATCAAAAGCCCAATATGCATGGTTTCAAACCCACTGGCATGAATTGGATGCCGAGCAACAAGAAATGGTATCCGATTGGTTAGAAGGTTTCCCTACATTAACAGAAAGGAAGAGAAGAAATGGGAGTAGCAAGTAAAGTACGATTCATTGGAACCGATGATGTCGATGCATTTTTAGAGCCAATGAACCGAGAAACCGAGTACGAGATTGTAAAAGACAATCAACACCTATACGTATTGGCTCCAGTTGGCACAAAACCGGAAGTGTTAAAAAACGAACTTCGTGTGGTATCAAAGTCCGATGTAGAGCCTTGGCAAGAGTAACCTTCTTGCTTTATGAGGAATCATTCCTCGCCTTTTCTTCTGGGAGGATAGACCGTAAGTGGAAGCGGGGCGGTCTGTAAAACCGTTGTCATCGACCTTGGATGTTCGATTCATCCTCCTCCCACCAAATATATGGGCATGGTGTAGTGGAAACACGTCGGTCTCCAAAACCGAAGCCGGAGGTTCAATTCCTCCTGTCTGTGCCAAATCTTTAAATATGGGGTCATGATGTAGTGGCTAACATAGCCGACTTTTAATCGGTCTACCCTGGTTCGAATCCAGGTGGTCCCACTTATTTGAATTCATTTGAATTCATTTGAATTCATCTATCTGAATTTCTTTAGGTATCCGAATTTCCACTGAATTTCGGACTAATTCAGACTATATGGGCCTTAAGTGTTAACGGGTTCGCACGTTTGCTTTGCAAGCAAGTAGAGGGGGTTCAATTCCCCCAAGGTCCACCAAATTCCTTTAGGGAAATACCCTCATCATACATCCTACGTTATTTGCAGATGTCCCCCCAAACAGAAGCCGTACCCAACTTTCGGGTCACGCGTTGTGAGCTGAGACTCACCATCTGCACTTTTTCCTTGTACCCCCGTAGCATAACGGTTAATGCAACGGACTTTGACTCCGTTGAAGGTGGTTCAATTCCATCCGGGGGCGCCATTAATCTGAATGATCCGAATTCCCATGCGATTTCGGAACTTGAACAAGAATTCAGAATCATGCCCCTTTGGTGTAACGGATAGCATGCAAGACTACGGATCTTGCGATAGAGGTTCGATTCCTCTAGGGGGCACCATCTGAATCAACCTATTTGGAGAGTTACTCAAGAGGCTGAAGAGATTCCGTTGCTAACGGAACAGGCGAGAAATCGTGCGGGGGTTCGAATCCCTCACTCTCCACCATATACGGAGGCATACCCAAGTCTGGCTATAAGGGAACAGTCTTGAAAACTGCTAGGGGTGTAACAGCCTGCGGGGGTTCGAATCCCTCTGCCTCCGCCATATTGCCCTTTGGTGAAACTGGTTGAACAGTCCGAATTCTGTTAAAACAGATTTCGGATAACACGCCTTTCACGCGTGGATGTACGGGTTCGAATCCCGTAAGGGTCATTTATCTGAATTCCATAGAATTTCAGACTATGAATAAGAGCATACACAAGTATGTGGAATCTCCCGAGGGAAACGAAAGAAGTACCGAAGTCTTATTCTTTCTCAAGACGGTAGTGGCGGAATAGGTAAACGCTCATGAAGTGTAAGAGTAGATACATGGGTGGAGTGTTAAAAAGAAAACACATAAAAATGGAACCAATCCATGTCACAACATGCTACTCCTATAAGGTGCAAATCCTTATCTACTGTCTTTATCTTACTTTGACTCCTTCTGTGAGGACACTCCTCGTGAATGGTCGAGTAAGAAAACCCGGTCGAGCAAGTTGTGGTTGAATGCGACCGAATAGGAGCGGAAAAAGCGCACCCGTCACCCTATTGAAAACGCTCTTTGGGTGCCACAACACCCGAAATTAACAGGACCAAGCGAAGGGTTAGGAGGTCCAGTTTTTATCGCTCTTCCTTATACACGCCAGAGTCTTCTTACACTTCCCTCTCGTTTCTTGGTATCCACGGCACTACTAGATGGGGGAGCGGAAGAGAAAGAGTGATTCCCGTGGGCGTGTTTTATCTGAAATTCTTAAACAAGAATTTCGGTTCTGATATTCTAACGAAAATCAGATTTTAGTCCGATTTTCTTGCAGAAATTCGGATTGATTCCGAAATCCCAAAGGGAATTCGGATTATCACACGTATGGCTAGGATAACATTAGGTTCGAGTCCTAACTCCCCTTTCCAATCTGATTTCTTACCCTGGGCTATGAGAAAAAGGGGCGGGAAGGTTTAGACACGGTTCAATTCCGTGGACGTGTGACTTATAAAAAAAGGGGTGAAGTAGGATGAAAGTAGGTTTTGTCGTCGAAGGATTCAACGATGAAACACTCGTCAAGCAGTTGTTTCCTGATAGTGTGGTCGTGGTCGCAAAAGGCACACGGGTTAACAACCGAGTGAAACAGGAGATTCAATCCGCTTTAGACGTATGTGATCAAGTGTTTTTACTCACCGATCCAGACCCAGCCGGGGATTGGCTCGCCAATAAAGTGCAAGAAACCTTTCCTCACCTCACTCGAATCCCGATTGCCCCTCAAAAAGCCTCGTGCTACCGTCATCATAAGTGGAAAATCGGTGTAGAGCATTGCGATCCTTCCTATTTGCTTTCTCAAATTTCTCTCTACTTGAATATGGGTGTGACGACATAACTTCACCCTCTTATCGGCTGGTATCTGAACTTCCAGTGGAAAGGCAGATACCGGATTCCGTAAGAATTGACAGGAGGGAAAATCATGTTCATTCCAACTGTAACGCTTTTGAAAGCCGAAGTAGCGTATCGCCAAGAGCGAGTATCTCGATTCTTTAATCCGAATTTCTTTACAAGAATTTCGGAACGGAGACAAAAAGGGAGGTAGTATGATCCCTTTATGTCTGAATGTTGTATTCAGATCTTTTTTGCCCCAATAGTCCAATCGGCAGGAGACAATGGACTTAAAATCCATCCAGTGCAGGTTCGAGTCCTGCTTGGGGTATATCAGTATGCGGGCTTGGTCTAGCGGTTAAGATGGCTGGCTTCCAACCAGTTGACACGGGTTCGATTCCCGTAGTCCGCTCCAATTTTGCCCCCGTAGCCCAATTAGGCAGAGGCACACGGTTTAGGCCCGTGACAGTGTTGAGTTCGAGTCTCACCGGGGGTATCTTATAATCTTATCTCCCAAAGGGAAATAAGACTCAATCTTTTTTCCTAAAGGGAAATAAGACTCAATCTTTTTTCCTAAAGGGAAATAAGACTCCCAACCTTGAAAGGAGGGATTCCGATGAATAGGTATATCGTCGAGTGGTGCAGCCATCACGGAACCGAGGAACCGCTATGTGTTCGCTCCCTAGTCAAAGCCTCTTCTCCTGAAGAAGCCGCCGTAAAGATTCTTCAAGAACGTTCGAGAGTGTTTCGTCTGAGCCAATCCATGATTACGATTCTTGGAGTCTATCCTTTCCCATATCCTGTTTAATACAGTCTGAATTCACCGAATGATTTCAGATTATGTACCTTTGTTTTAGTACCAGCCCAAAGTAAGGGGGGTGTGTGGAGGTGCGAGTCCTCGCATTCAGGTAACCTTGAATGGCAAGTGCAGCGTAGGGAAGACCCACCCTAGAGAGAGGTGCAAATCCTCTGAAGGTACATTTTCAAAAAGGAGTGGTTCAAATGGGAGCCAAATTGAAACCTTAAAAGTAACCTACAAACAACTCGTTGATTTCTCCGATTCCATGCAAAAATCCAATTTCAAATTCGTGGATCACTACATTCGGAGGCAAACCAAAAAGAAGGAAGTTGGATGGGAAAAAGAGGTGGAATCGTTCTTACGAGATGTCATCGAGATTCACCAGAGGTTCTTGCTTCAACGAGAGGCAACCTTCAACCGATTGAAAGCATAAGGGGAGTACCCCTTGATGGAGTTCGCCTTGATAAGGTCGCAGACCAATAGAAGAAAGCAAGAAAAACTCTCCAAGCAATCTGCGTTGGAGAGTCTTTTTTTGGTCTTTGTTTATCGTTTGGCTTTTCGGTACCCGGCATTCTTCGCTTCTTGTTCCGTTTTGAAACACGCTTCTGGTTTCACGCTGTTGTAAGAAGCACCGCCTTTGATGTGGTAGATCTTTTCTCCACTGGAGGCGATGTTTCCTTTCACCACGCAGCTAGAAGAAGGGGATGTCTTAGGGGTGGAGGTTTTCTTCTTGATCACCTCTGGATGAAACCCATCTTCTTGCACATAGTTTTCAATGGAGTAAATGCCCACGCCTTTTTTCATCGCTTCTTTCTGGAGGCTGCGGTACTTGTCGACGTACTTCGTATTCGGGGCGTACACATACGCCACTCGAACCAACCCACGCTTTAGGAGCTCTTCTTGAACACTTTTCCCGTCTGCATATACGTAAGCCAGAAGTCTTCCGTACTTATCCCGCTCACTCACATCAAACTCAAGTTCCAGTTTCTTTGCCTTTTGAACCACAGAAGCATTAAAGTCTTTTGCCTCTTTTCCAAACGGCTGAACCCCTAACTTCGGGTGAGACGTTTCAGGAGCGTCGACTAACAAGTAGCGTACCTTTTCGGTCTTTTTCCCGATGACGACCTCAATCGTATCGCCATCAATCGGTTTAGACAATTTCACGTTTACTCGTTTCGAAGACGGTTCTTCTGCATAGGCGGTCTCACTAGAATCGAGTGACACCGACGGAGCCGAGCAACCGACCAATACCAAAGACAGAAGAACAAACAACCATTTTTTCATATTCCTTCCTCCTCATGCTATTCTTTTTTCCTTAAAGGAAAAAAGATTGAAAGTGATAGACTTGTCTTTAGTATAGCATGTTTATTACGAATAAAGGAATATGTCATTACCAAAGGAACCTATTATAAGAAAGCATGAGCCTGCATCATGTACATCTCTTCACAGCCGTCATCCTCTGGAAACTTTCCATTGGGATCCGGCAGAATCACTCTAAGCAGCTCCCGCTCATCCTCTTCCACTCGTTTCATTTCGACTTCAAAACCGGTTATCACCCGGGCATAACGTTTGCCTTCTTGAAACACAGTCCCTTCGGCCACTAAATCAACTAAGCGACTGAAGATTTCTTGTGGAATCCGTGGGTCCACATCAAGCACGAGCTGAAAGTCATCATGATCAAAGTTTTCGGCAAGACCGTGCGTATGATGATTCGCGGTTTTCCCGTCTGGTGAATCCTCATGGTGAGCAATCCATCCATAATCCTGCAGCTGAGACTCAAGTTCCAGCATCGCATCCATTGAAAAGTTCTTCATATCATTTCCCCCTTTTGCACACAACTTACCTCTTTTACCTTTTAGTATAGCGCACACACGTTCTCTCATGTAAGGAAAATAGACTGTTAGTTTCATTGATGAGAACATCGGAATTATGGTATAATATATGCATTATTAACTCGTACAAAGGAGGGTTCTTCATGCTGCCAAATGCCAGACTTGCTGATACCTGTATTTACTGCGAACATCAGACTTTCCGTATGAGAGGAAATATTCGTTGCTCCAAACACCGAGCGGAACTTCCAGTACAATCGGTGTGTGATGATTTTACGCCTGTATCCTCTAGTCCCCACCGTGTAAGAGGGAAAGTTCAAACCGAAGAACGTATCCCAAAGAGATTACGCTCATGAAGAACTCCTCTTTTAAAAGAAGAGTTTCTACTAGACTGCTTCGCTCCGCAGGAGGAAAAGCGGAGTGGCCATTCCTCCCTCAAATGAATTCTTCGAAGGTATCCAAGGTCACGGTCATGAACAGCAAATATCGCTTGTTGCTTCATCCGTTGCTCATTCCTTGTTGGATTCTAGGCATCCTCAATCTATTTGTCTTTCATGTAGACCTAGAAATGCTTTTGTTGTTCATCAGTCTTTTGTTTCTCGGTGCCTACTCGCTTTGGAAACGATTAAAGGTCGCCTATCGAATCTGGAAAGGGCGGAAGGAACTTTCTATGAGGGAAATCGCTGAAATGGAGCATGCAACCAGACAACTCAAGAACAATCCCGAAGTAGGCGTCTGTTTTCTCTTGCTCCTGATCAACCTCCTCCTTACCTATATTCAAGTAACCTTTTAATCCGAATCATCCGAAGGGATCCCTTTACTAGACTAAGATGAAGAAAGAAGGAAATCTCATGATCCTTGAAAAAATCGCCAAACGTATTGAGGACTATCAATCCTTACAAATGATTCACCCTTTAACCTGTAATCTGAAATTGTAGATTTCAGAACAGAAACCAGCACACATCAAAACCTTGAACCCAAAATCGAGGGAGAACAGGTCATTTTGGTTTGCAAAGACTGTACGTACCGTCAATCCGAATTTCTGAAAGAAAATCGGACTCAAACACATCTTCCGGATATGTTCTTTGATGATTCGTTTGATGAATTAGTCTTAAATTCTCTCAAGGAGAAATTAAGATATTTGGAACAACAACAGGCATTTGAAGCAGATTTTTTAGGAAAAAGGAAGAGGTGAACCTTTTTAATGGGTTCACTTTTTTACGTTTAAAATAAAGCCTATTATCCTTGATTGAATATCGGTATTTTGATAGAATAGTAACATGATATACTTTGCGGTTGTGGTGGAAAGGCAGACACGCCATCTTGAGGGGGTGGTGTCCATCGTGACGTACGGGTTCAAGTCCCGTCAACCGCACCAAACGCCGGCATAGCTCCAATGGTAGAGCAATTCCATGGTAAGGAAGAGGTTACGAGTTCGAGTCTCGTTGTCGGCATTATTTTCTAAGGGGAAGTAGGGATTTCTTGTGTTACATGACTTAAAAACAAAATACCATGACGCAGGACTATTCGATAAAATCTGTATCTTGTGGTATCTCGTGAACATGGTAGAAGCCCCGTTTGAAGCCATTAAAGGAAACGTAGGCGCCTTCTGCGGAAATGCCTTGTTTGCCCTCGGTTTAGCCTACTACTTAAAGAAGCGTTACCAAACAGCGTAGCCCATCTACGAATCTCTTAGAAGAAAGGGGAACATTCAATGTGGAATGACTTGATGAAGATGTATCATTCAAGAGGATTACTGGTGAAACTCATCATCATTTTCTATGTATTCAACATGGTGGAAGCCCCACTTCTTGCTTTTACGGGAGATTGGAATGGTTTCCTCTTTGATGCGACGCTTGCTTCCTTGTATGCCTACTTATTGCAGAAGTGGCATCTCGAATCCGCCGATCCGAATTCTCACTAACATTCGAGAAGGGGGCTTCGGTTATGTGCGTTTAAGGGAGGGGTTTTCCATGTTTGTGATTTGGTTTGTCTTTGGGATTCTCACCTTGACAGCAGAGCTCGCCACGGGCGCCTTTGTCCTTTTATGGTTCTCGCTCGGTGCCTTTGCTGCAAGTGTTTCCACCTTTCTCACCGATTCTTTTGCTATTCAAGGAATCATCTTCATCCTTTCTTCTCTCATTCTCTTTTTGACCCTCAAGTCTTACATAAAAAACAAAACCCACAAGGAAACAAAAAAATAGCACAAGAGGAATTCCTCTTGTACTCTCTTATGATTCTATATACTCAAACTGACCACGAACCGGCTTTTGAATAGAAGGGTTTAGTTTCATGATTCGCTTGATAAAGTGGTCAAAGTTTGAGGTATTCAGGAGTCCTTTCTCTTCAAGTATCCGCTTGAAATCTTTTTGTTGAATCTTGCCTCCTGCTTTCTTTAACACTTGAGCCACTTGAGATGCCAAGTCTTCATCAATCCCAAGGAAGCGTGAACTTCGTTTAGGCTTCTCATCCTTTGAAACAGCTACTTCTTCTACGTTTTGGTGAAGGGAGATCAATTGGTCTATAGGTGTTTCTTCTGTCTCTGGTTTTTTTTCTATCTTTTCCACTGTTTCTTTAACGGCTTCTTTTATGGGCAATGCGTGTTCATACGACGGGAAAGGGTTGGCTTGTTGCTTTCGAACGTACTCTCGCTCATCCAACTCTCGTAATCTTTGAAACAACTGTTGATACTCTTCTTGTAGCATTTCTCGTTCTTGCATGATTTGTTGCATTCTCATTTGAATCGCATAACGCTCTGTAAACACGAGAATTCCTCCTGGGTATTGAAAAATCACACTCTGTTTTCAATATACAAGAAGTGGTAATGGTGGGGAAGAGTGGAAATCGTAACACTTTATGAACATTTATTCCTCAACGACTCCGACATTCCGAATTCTGTTTAACAGATCTTTTTTCCCATAGGGAAATAAGACTCGATTTCGGATCATTCTTAGAAATTGCTGTAGAGAGAGGGAGTCAAAACAGAAAGGAAGGTGAAGCGTTTGATGATTCCATATGGATTGGTTCACTAAGGGTGATGGTTTCGGCTTCTGTTGACATTCGTTTGAACAGAAAATCATGCCCCCACACTCTAGGGATACTATGATCAATCAAGAAGAAAACATTCAATGGGAAGAAGAACAACTTCAAAAGGCTCACGCAAGATACGTGAATCCAAAAGGAAGAGCCTTCGACCCACGAAAAGATGCACTCATTCGCCATCGAAAACGAGAGCACACCCGCACGTCTCCCGGACATGAAGATACGTGGATGAAAAAAGTCACGCAGCGAAAATTCCGGAGAAAAATGAAACAACATCTCTATAGGGAAGAATACGTCAATCCCGTGCCTCACGATTACAAAACGTACGGGTATATGACCTGGTAGAGAGAACATAGGGAACGAAGGTCAAGTAGAACGGGGACCATCGCACGTGCCTAGACGGGGTTAGAGGCACACCATTTTTAGGAAAGGAGTGTTTATCGTGTCTGACAAACGAACAGCAGAATGGCTATTAGGCTTAGGCGTGTTGTTGCTATTGGCTTCGGTAGGATTTTTGCTCTTTTTAAAAGAAACTCCTAAACAAACAGATACCGCCCAATTCCCGGTGGAAACCATTCAAGGATCAGGGGTATGCGGCGTCAAGGAGCAAATTCCGTTTACGAAAGAAACCGCTCACCCAGCACTATTGGACTATGATTGGCAATCCAACGGGAAAGACCGAAACTATCTAGTGAGAGCCTACAAGGGAACCGTTCAAGCGGGCAAAGGAGTTGTGTTGTCGGATGAGAATTGTCTTCCTGACAAGGAGGGATTAAGCCATTGCCTCAATGAAATTCGTGTGAGCAAAGAAACCTTCACGGTTCTCATGACACACAACCTAAAAGAAAGTCGTTGCTTAAACCAAGGGGAAACCGTTCACATTACCCTATTAGAAGACGACTATGCGATGCTCACTATCTCTAAAAAGAAATAACTCATTAGCCTAGCAACTGAACACGAATCAACGCTTCCAACTCCACTTTCTCCAACTCCTCTTCCGTTTTGAGTTCCAGTATTTGTTCGTGGGTTCTCACTCCCCGAATCCAGCCTTCCACATCTCTTTCAAATCCTCTTTCGTGCAGGGTCAATCTTACTTTCCAGCGATTAAGCAGAGCTGTTTGAATCGTTTCGTTCATTTCCTGCATTTCGTATTCATCCAACAGAGGTTTCTTTGTTTCTTTCATCTCCATCTCCATCTCCCTTAACGCTCGAATATGTTCAGGCATGAAAAACCCTTGCCATTTCATCTTTCCACGATCTCGTAACATTGCTCCCACCTCTTTAAAATCGAATGTATGTTCTGATTTTAACACTTAAGGGTAAGAAACTCAATTCAAATATGGAGGTTTTCCCTATGTCCTATGTTGCCCCGTCACACCCCAAACAGTCAACTGTTGACTTAATCCCCCTCATGAAAGAAGTTTTCCCTTGCCACCTACCTTCCTCTCAAATCGCCTTTGTATGCATTGGCACCGATCGTGCGACAGGGGATTGCCTCGGTCCATTGGTCGGCACATTCCTTAAAGAAAAAGGGTACCCTCATGTGTACGGAACGTTAGATTCTCCGGTTCATTTCAAGAATATCCAACAGATCGTGTCTTCCATTCCGAAAGGTAAAACCGTAATCGCGATTGACTGTACACTAGGAAAGACCTCAGAAGTGGGGGATATTCGTCTCTTTAAAGGAAGTGTTTCAGCAGGAGCGATTACTCAAAAACAAGGCATTGTGGTAGGAGATTACGGACTCCTTGGAGTGGTCAACATTGGAGGATACATGGAACCCTTCATGCTGCAATGTACGCCACTGAACTTGGTCATGAATATGGCTAAAACTATCGCAGAGACCATTTCGAAAGCCATTGTGACTAACCGCTCTTCCTTGACTCAAAGGAGGAGTGTATCATGACAGGTGCATTTGCTCTCATTTTAATCATTGCGTTGTGCATGCTTGCTCATGAATACAGCAAGGAGTACGAAAAACAAGAGAAACAAAAGAAAAAACAAAACGGTTTGGAAACAGATGACATCTGGCCAGGCAATCCTTCGTAAAGGGAGGGAAGAAACATGGATGGAAGAAAACGGGCTTGTGTGAAGCCCGGAATGACCGTAGACATTGTGTTAAAAAAGGACCAGCCGACAGGAATCCTCACAAGAGGAGTGGTAAAAGACCTGTTAACAAACAGCTCCTATCACCCCAGAGGCATCAAGGTGCGCCTAGAATCCAATCAAATTGGGAGAGTTCAGCATATCCTACAACAGAGTGAAAATACGAGTGCCAGCCAGCCGAACGCACTATATGGGTATTGTGAAGAGGAGTAGTCAACCTCTTCTTTTTTTATGTGTTCATCCCTCGAAACACAATGAATATCGTGATATAATATGAATATAACGGACAGATATGGAGGTTTCTCATGCCGAAATTGACTCGTGAACAACTCATTACGCATTGTGTCCATGGATTACAAGATTTTGGCTATTCGGCTGTTAACCAAGAGAACATCTTTACCGATTTCGTGTATAGCCAATTTTTCATACGCATGCTAAAAAACGGATTAGGAGAGGGGTATGATGATCTTATCCAATCCCTCATTCAAGAAGTAGAAGAAAAACAATCAAAAACACTATAAATCTTAATTCCTTAATCTTTTTTCATGTAAGGAAAAAAGATTGAAAGGATTTAAGACTAAGGAGGAGATATTTGTGAACACTCAAACCGTTGCATCATTCCCGGAGATTCAAGAAGGCTTAACTGTCTATGTAGTAGATCCGTCGTACATCTGGTGTCCGATTCAACCGTGGACCTTGAAGAAAAACGACAAGTACGAATCTGGGTACTGCTTAAAAACCACGATTGAACACCTTTCCTACTACACGCTTGCTTGGCCGGTTACGTGGGAAAAACATGTAGGCTCCCTCTACTTCTTTTCAAAAGAAGAAGCGGAACAACACCTTGAACAGCAAATCAACAAGTGGAAGAGCATGCTTCAAACAAAAGAAGGGCTCATCCAATCCTTGTTTACGGGATGGCAAGGAGAAGAAACACACCCTGAAGTGGTAAAAGAAGCGAAACGTCGCATCCTTGAAGAATTCGGCGTTGTCGTAGAATAGGAGGGGATGTCATGCCATTTTACGAAACCCCTGAGTATACTCTTTGGTCTATGACCGATTTGGGTTTTGTCATGTACGTGGGAGATAAAAAGACAAAACAAGTCTACCCTTGCACCCTTGAGTGGGGAGAGGTAGACGGAAGTTACGAGCTCCATGCCAAAGAAGGAGAAGAGGTATTCCTCGTCATTGAGATGGATGGCGATGAGATGGATGCTTTTTTAACCCAAAGTGAAGCCGAACGGTTTGTTCAAACGTCTTACACCCTTCAGCTAGAAAAGGAGGAATACTCTTGATTGCTCACTGTCAATTTTGTGATACCGAGTTTCTATCCATAGAACAAGAAAGTTGCCCAAAATGTGGGACGGAAGATTTCATTCCGATTACACCACCGACACACACGTTCATTCTTCGTTTAAAAGACGATAGAATCGAAGAAGACGAAAAGAATCTCCTTCAGTACGGAACCATTTCCTATCAAAGTAAAATCCTACCCATTTTCTTCTTAGAAACCACTCATCCCTTGTCTGTCATCCGAGCTCTTCCCTATGTTGAAAGAGCCAATGTTCCTCGAACCGGGAGACTCCTATGAAAGAATGCCAACTATTTGTTCCAGTTAAAACCTTCTTAGAACAAGCGGGTTACACGGTTTATTCCGAAGTATGCCCGTTTGGAGGCGGTTGGAGAGCCGATGTGGTAGGGATTTCAGGTAAGATAGTCACCGTGGTTGAAATGAAAAAAAGCCTCAACTTTGAGGTTATTCATCAAGCCCTACAGTGGAAACCCTATGCTCATCACGTCTACATTGCTATACCAAGAGGGAGGAAGTGGATTCATCCTTACGTCAAAAAACTATTGCTACAAGAAGGGATTGGGTTGATAGAAGTTCATCCACCGAACCATCTAACATCAGAACCTTTTGCTGCTGGTTACCTCACTCCGAAACTAACTCGCTCCATTCAATCTGACCTTCGTGACTTTATTGGTCACGATGTATTAGCCAATCCAGTAGGCGGAACGAATGAAGGGGGCTATGTGACTCCTTACAAACGAACCATGGAGCAAGTTAAAACACTATTAAGGAGAAAGCCTCGCAAATGGTTTTCCTTAAACGAAATCATCGAGGAGGTTCATACCCACTATCATTCCCCAAAGTCCTCCTTGGCTCAAGCCCTGCTTTCCCTTGAAAAGGATTGGTGTGAAACCAAGTTGGAAAACCGAAGACGATACTATCGTTACAAGGAGGGATCCCAATGACCTTTTTCAGGCAATATGAATACACCATCTTCTTTGACCGTTCCCATGAATCCACAGTGAAAAACATTTTAGAAGGAATAGGGGGTGTGTCAAAATCTCCGTTCATCGCCTGTTTTTACTTGAAAACTGCGAAGTTACAACCCCGGCTCTCTCGCATTCGAGGGGTCACAGGAGTTTTTTTAATCTCATCTCCCACCGAAAGGAGAATTCCCCATGCAACCTTTTAACCTACAACCGAAATACCCCAATGCTCAACTGCTGGAACAAGATTTACTGAACAAAGGCTTTCGATACGATATGAACATGAAAGCAAAAGGATTTGTTGTTCTCGAAAAAGCCAATGTCTGCAAACTCTACCTCGACTACCACACGAATATTTGGATTTTGTACCCCATGGGAGAGAAAGAATCATTGGAAGGAAAAGTCGAAAACATTTCTGAACTCATGGATTGGCTTTCAAACTCAAAAAGGACATAAAGAAACCACTTCTATGAAGTGGTTTTCTTCTTTCATCTCTTATTCTGAACATGTCTCGGTTTCTCAGCCAATCGATTCTCGACAAAGCAAACTGGCGTGAGTGCGTAATCCGAAAAGGCAAAGGAATCTTCATATCCATACAAACAAGTCTCTTGCCGCTTCAAAGAATCTTCTCGGTTTTCTCGGTACACGAGTAACCTTCCATTAAGGTCGGAGGCCACAATATCACCGGTTCGATACTCAAACACCCTTCTTCCGGCTGCTTCAAAAATAGGGCGAAGAAGTTCTTTTTTCACCTCTCTGTACTCGGCTTTTCGGACTTGATCCCACCGAACTCTTCCTTCTTTCACCTTTTTATGTAAATCGGTCACAACAAACGTTTCTTCATGGACATCCGAAGCGAGTACGTACCCAATGCTTCCTGCTAGGTAGGTATGTTCTTTGAGGATGCCTACTTTTACTTTTGTGTCTTGCAAAAAGACGACAAAATGACCTTGCTGAAGGTAGTGACGGTCTTTTTCACGTTTAATCTCTTCTCTTAATGACTTGATTTCCGCTTCTTCCTTTTTTCGCAACTCCGTTAGTTGCAGCAAGGAGGTTTCTCGGTCTTTCAATCGAGATTCCAGTTCTTGAATCTTGTTCATCTTCATCACGCTCCAACGTTTTGTATATCTTTATTATACATGAATATCGGAATTTATGTTACAATATTGGTATGTATCTCTCTATCTCCTTCCATGGAAGATAGATATTTGTTCGATTGATATAGAAGGAGGAGTGACCATGAATGTCACATCATCAAAAGAAAAAATAGACACGATTGCAAGGAAACGTCAGCAGATCCTAGAGACTTTCTTTACGCATAACTGGAAACCCAATCGAGCCTATTGTTCTCGAATTGACTCGGTGACGGGAGAGTTTGAAGGGGAATTTTACTTGATTTCGCCTTGTAAAGAATTTGCGGTGACAATTAAGAAACGAGTCATCCATGTTCATGAATGCAGACGCCAATTTGCGAAAGTGTTAAACCTTGAGATTTTGACAGCCGTGATTTCAGACGATGGAATTGCGAATGGTCTCATTCAGTTGAAATGGCAGTAAAAAAGGAGAGAGAAAACGATGACGAAGGCAAAGGAAAAACGAAAACAAATCATTGAAGCCTTGCTGTCGAACGGCTATCAGGCAAATGAAGCCTATTTAGCCAATTGGCGACCTGACTACATCATGGATCCTCGAACCGGAGAAACGACGCTCGGAGAAAACTACCTCATCCATAAGGATGGCTCCACCGCCATAACGGTGAAGAAAAGCGTACTCACCGTTCATCAAGAAAGTCGTGGGTTCTGTAAAGGGATTTCCATGCAACTCAATCACATTGAGATGACTCCACAAGGGTTAAAAAGCGGGAAGATTCTATTGCTTTACTAAAACTAGGGGGAATGACAGTGACCATCTATCATCTTTTTACGACGGAACAAGAGTTTTCTTCAGCCTTAGAAGAGTATATGTCTGGTAGTCATACAGCCAAGCGTGTTTCAGAAGAGGAAGCCCGAAAGAGTGGTGGGATACCCATTACGCGCGAGTTTACCATTGAAACAAGAGATTTGCGTGAATGTGATGATAAATATTCGCTACTTGGGCATTGTTCTATTCAAATTGAGCATGTCTTTTGCAACACCGTCCTAGAACATCGAATCCAAGCATTTACAGGGTACACCATTACAACCTTACCCGATGTATTGGGTTTTACATTCCGGGTGTCCACCATTCTTGTTCCAAGGCAATAATCATCAAAAATATCCAAGGGGGATTCATAATGAGACCAAAACGAAAATTTCAATACTTACTGCATTACCTCATCCAATCACCTAGCGGATCAACAGGAAACGGAAATATTACGGTAACCCGCAACACCCCATTAAGACCTAAAGACATTCCTATCATTGAAGGAGAAATCAAAGAAAGAGAAAACGGAAGACGTGTCATCATCCTATCATTCTCTAAATTTGAATAAGGGGGATTTTAATCATGAATGTTCAAGCCTATATCCAAGAGTTAGAAAAACAATTTCCGAACTGGATGTTCCGTGAAAAAGGAATTGTCTATGGATTCAAAAACCTCACTTCGAAGATTTGGGAAGGAGAAGCGTCACCCGAAAACTCGATGAAAGTGGCGGTTCGAGTAAGTGTAGAAGGCATTTTCTTGTTCTCGAAAAAAGAGAACCCGAATATTGCGTACCTCAATCCCAATACGTATCTTTCTCTTGAAGAAATGAAAGGGTTAAACTGCAAGGGTTTCTACCCGATTCAAGTCGGTTGGTGCCGGATTGACGGAAGCATTGCCTACTCAGATGGCGTCTTTGAACCAGGTCTTCATCCCCATGACTTCATGGAACTAAAGAGCGTCACTGAAACACTCATTCAACCATTTTTAAGGGGGTAACGTCATTGGAGTTCAAACTCTACGATCCTATCGAGCAAGTCTACTATGAACCTCACCACATTCAACACATTGACTTCAAGGAACAAAAAGTGGAGGTGCTCTTTCGAGGACATCTCACGAACACCTTTACCTTTGATGAAGTCGAATTCCACCCTCCATCCGCTCAATATCACCTAGAAGTAAAAGCCTTCTTTGAGTCTCTTTCACGAGAAGAACTGATTTCTCTCCTAGAAGAAAGCGGATTTAAAGTGACGGATGGAACGGGTCAAATCATATTTGAGGAGGAAACGGAATGACACCCATTTACGGAAAAATCTTTGTGGTGGCGACGCTCTATCTGTTCATGAACGTTCTATTAAAACGCACCTTAGTCAAACGGAATCCTAAATTACCACCCACGAATAAACATACGGTCTTCAAAGGTCTTCTCCTCATGTATGGAGGACTCATTCTGAATCTAGCGGAAACCAAGTATTACGGCTGGAACCGATTCCCGGAAAGTACAGGCGAATGGATCATGGACATCATCACCTCTATTCTTTACTTGGTGGGAGCATTGGTTCTTCATAAAGGCTTTTTCCCAACCGTCAAGCGAGGTGTAACCCATGCCTAAAACGAACCTTACCCCTTACGTAACCTTCGTGGAGAACCAAAAGGATGTTCTCCGCCTTTCTTGGAATAAACAGTCAAAGGGATGGCAAATTACAGCACCCGATGTGAAAGAGGCGAAATTCCTTTGTCATGAATTCTTGCAGACGATTGAAATCATGGCTATGCTCTTCAAGGAACTAGAGGAGCGAGAATACGACCTCACCACTTTGCAACTCACGGTTAAAAAAGAAAAGCCGAAACGTCATCGCTTGCTGGATTGGTCTGACACGCTTGGTGTCGTTTGGGGCAAAGATAGCGATGGATGTGGTCCGGATTGGATTGTGTGCTACCCACGAAGACCTGATGGATGGCTCATCCATAGTGACTTGGTGCAAACCGATGTGTTTAATCGATTCATCAAGGGGCTTCCAGCTCTAGGTTACGAGCCAAACAGTCTTCGTTTTTCCATTAAACGAAAAGCAAAACCATAGAAGGAGAGGTTTCTCTCTTTCTTTATTTGATTGAATAACGGAATGAATGTATAATAAAGATATGAATTTGTTTTTTGTTTCACGATAAAGAAGGACTAAAAATAGGGGGATTGAACCATGACTCAAACCATTCTTAGCACGACTACGCTAGACCTTCAAACGGCTTGCCGCAAGAAGCACCCGATTCGAGAGGCTGCTCAACTGACCAAACCTCTTCACACCAAACCCATGAGTCAAGATTGGTTAAACACCATCGCAGAACGCAATCATTTTTGGTACACAGGCTTTCAAGGGAAGTTAGAAGATCAGTTCCGCCCAGAACGTATCGAACATGCCAAACAATTACTGGAGATGCGTGAACGCTTGCTGACGTTTGGAGGCGAACAAGTTTGTTTACCCGCCATTGAAGAGGATTTAGACGCCATCCTAAATCGTGGACAGTTGTGGTACGGGGATCGTTCTCACCTCGTCAAGGGGAGAGATAGTCGATGTCATGAAAATGCGTGTAATCTGTATGAAGCGAACCAAAACAACCCCCTTGTCACCCTGCATATGGCAACCGGCTACGCCTTAACCGAAGACGGGATGTGGCGACAACACTCGTGGCTCATCCAAGAACGACCAAGGGTGAATCGAGTCATTGAAACAACCGTGAAGCGTATCGCTTACTTCGGGTTCGTTATGACCAAGGAAGAAGCCGAGGAATTTTGCTACAACAATTACTAAATCTAGGAGGAAGTCTATGTCACTCTTACAAACCATCAAACAACGATTCTCGAAAAAAGAACAGGATCCTCGATTGGGTACAGCGTGGATCACAGAAGTACGCCCGATCTATTCTGACCGAGCAGGCTCCACCAATAAAAGGATTTGGGTAACAAAAGAATTCCTCTCAGAAGAAGTAGTCACAGCCGTTGATTTAGAACACCCGAATTCCTCGATGTTTGAACAACAAACGGCCTACCCCAAAAACCGACTCTTAACTCAAAACAACGTTCCGATTCGGTTCAACCGAAAAGGAAAACCCATCAACTATGACCCCACATTTGAGAAAGAGGGATACAAGGAAGGACAACTCTATCATTTTGAAGGACTTGGATTCCTTGGAAACATTGAGGGCGTGGAAAAAGTGTGGCTTGTGACAGACACCCTGGTCTTGTTCCGAACGCTTAAGAGCGAATCTCTCCTGACGTATTCCTACAAAGAACTAGAAATCTTAAAGCCAACTCTCAAACAATAATAGGAGGAATAACTATGACAATGACTTCCATTCAAATGATTCCTTTTGTGATTAACGGTGTCTCTCTTCAGGTAGAGACCAATTTTGTAGAAATGCTCGAAACCATCGAACGACTCAAGAAAGAGTGGGAACCAGGTGAAAGTACGGAACTTTGGAGTACGGATGCTGGAGATGTGAAAGAAAAAGATTACTTCCGTGATTTAGACATTGCACGTGACAACATCAAAACCTTCCAAAACCAGCCTGAGCTCTTACAAGACTATGTCCAAAACGTGCGCAAGAAAAAGAACGGAACCTTCTGGAGTCGCTCTGGACTCACCATTCAATTCTATGGATCTGTATCGGAATATCATACCGATTTCACGAATTCTTGGAACGTGCTGCAACTTCGATTAGAAGTGGAAAGCCCGAACGTGTGTCGATTGGTTCTTCGTAAAAAGTTTGAGAATCAATAGAAAATGAGACTTCTGAAAAAGGGAGGCTAATCATGACACCAAATCTATCAAACATGGTAAACACGTTAACCGAAAAAGAGAAACAAGCCTTAACAGAAGCCGTATCCGTCATCTGGCTGAATGATAAAAGTGACTACCTCAATGGATTGTGGGATGTCATACGAGTTCTTGTTGGAGAAGATCTTTTCCATCATAAAGATTGGGATATTAACCAGTTGTACAAGGTCCTAAAGCCAAGAGAAACGGAAGAAGAGTAATCCATTAAATGTTTTGAGAGATTGTTCTCTCAAAACTAGGGGGAAATGAGCATGTTACTAGAGCGAAATTTAACGGGTGTAGACCTAAGTGAAACGTACGAAATCATGTGTGAAAAAGCAGGAGAGGACCTATCGAGATATTGGGACCGTCGGTATGGAGATGTTTGTGCTGGAACGAATGGTTCCCGCTTGGTTGTCACGAACGGCAGAACGTTTGTTGATAACAAAGAACCTTACCGATTTGAGATCACGAATGTTACCTGTGTTTTTAATGAGGATTGCTGGCAAGGTCACCCGCAAAAGATTTCCAGTCTATCCCTAGAGCATTTTACGTGGTTGCCTAGAGTGGATCAATTGCTTTGTCTCATCTGGAAGCGAAATGAGGCACCCACGAGCATCATACTAAATGCACCACAAGCAAAAGAAGCCATTCACACCCATGATGAGATGTTTGTTCCGGAAACACCCGAACAGCAACTCCTTCTTCAGTTCATGGAAATCCAATATAAAAAGAAATGGGATTCTATAAAAGAAGAGTGGGTTTACTAGAATCACGACCGAGATTGGGAGATTTTTCTTCTCCCTTTCGTTATGGTTTAGAAAATTTTGGTATACTAATAGAAAACATTCATAGATTAATAGGGGGAAGGACATGCCCATCAATGAACAACAGATTCTTACCAATATCCAAAATCGAACCGGTTATGGCCAAAAAGCCAACCAAGACCCGCTAACCAGACAGCAGTTAGGGTTTACTTTTTCGGATTCCAAGCAACAACTCGAACAACAAAACGTCGAACTCATGCTGCCGTTTGTTCTATGGAATGACATATGGAACCGCTACGGCACATTTGGAACGAGAAGAAATCAACTCCGAAATGGCTTTTCTGGCCGTAAATACGCAAGAGGGCGAAAAGTGTTCGTGGACTTTGGGTACAACATTGGAAGAGAGGCTTCGATGAAGCATCCAGCCATTGTCGTCGCTCAGTTTAAAGAGCTCCTGATTGTCGCACCTGAAACGAGTGACGACGGAAGACCGTTTTCACCCGACATCGAAAAAGTCGTGATCAAATGCCCGAAAGATGGGTCGGTTTTTATGAAAGATACCATTGTGGAGCTACACCAGTTGCGTTGCATCGCCAAAAATCGAATCATCAAAGACCTCGGCGTTTCAGCGAAGAATTATGTGTTGCCGAATCCGCTCGTGGATCAACTCAATCTTGGGTTTCCGCGTCCCATGCTCTCTTACGGAACCGATTTGGAAAAAACCATTGAACTCAAAGTGGCTTGGCACTATGCACCTGATGTGTTTCATCACATGATGCACCTCATGAATCAAGTGGAAGCGCTAGAGGAGGAGAATGCGGAGTTAAAAGCGCAACTGGCGGAGTTGCAGCGACCGATCCTGGAAGCCGCCGTCGGCGAGAGGGGCGAAAAAGACCCGAGTTCCGGCGAATAGGTGTCAACAAGGTGTTGACAGTTTGTACGCCCATTGGTAAGATATGAGTAAGAAATACATAATCTTCCACGATGGAAGACATACATTTGCCCGATCCCTTGTGGATTCGTGGTCACGCTGGTTTCCAGCGACTACCTGACATTTACACCACGGAACGTACATATTCCTTTTCCGTGTGTGCCTTGAGCCTATTCGCCTAGAATAGGCTCTTTTCCATTTAAAGACCTTCTAACTCTTGGTGTGACAGCCAAGAGTTTGTTGTTTTTTTAACAGTTCTACATCCACATCCAACTTCATAGAATCTTAACAAATCCCAAATTGGGTTTTGAAAGTGAAATTTTGATTTTAACTACAACAGAGGATATTCAAAAGGAGGAAGTAGGATGGCGATGGAAGGCTACCCAAAAGGCATGATTGATGTAGAAACATTGGTGTTGGTGACAGGGCTTTCGAAAAACACGATCTGGAGCAAAATCAAAGCGAGAAACATTCCGGAGTACCGATTCAAAGGATACGGGAAAACCCATTTCGTACGCATTCAGGACATCAAAGACATCTTAGAGGAGGAACCTCACGTGATTCAACTCGCAAAAAGCAAATTGGAACCCATTTTGGCGATGAAAAAGATTTTAGAGCATAGCCTAGACATTCAAGCCTCCTTTATGGAAACCCATCAGCACGAACCCGATTCGAAAGAATACATCATGGCGTGGTCTCGCCATTCTGCAGCCGAATACTACCTGATGTGCGTCAAGAAAATCCTGGCGACCGTGGATGTGCTAGATTACCAGGAACAAGTATCCCTAACGACCGTGAATCCGAACGACATTGAAGAAGATTTGAAGACCTTACTAGGCGACACATTTGCCAAGAGGTGGATCTAACCTTTCATTCATTTATTCTCTATCCATTCAAACGTTCACGAATTTGTCATTGGATATAAGAGATTTTTCAAGATACAATCAAGATGTTATTTCTTAGTTGAACTTTTCATTGTTTATTCTCAAACTCCCAATTTGAGAAGACAAAACCCCTTTAAATGTATAAAAAAAGAGAGTCTGTTTCATCCCATATCTGAAATTCGAAACGAAATTCAGAAACCGGAGAGAAGCAGGCTCTTTTTGTGTTTAGACGCAAGCCGGAAGGTTCAATAGCTGGTGCTTCTTCTCTTCTGCCCATTGGTGAAGGCTCATATGAGCGACCTCTCGACTGGTCACAATCAGCACTCTTCCTCCGACAAAGGTGAGGGTTTCATGGCCAATATCAAACAACACAAACACTTCATCATCCGGGAGATGGGGCTGGATGAACGCTTCGAGATTGTAGAGCTCCTCGTCGTACTCATCTTCCTCACCATGAACAAAGACACAAGACAGCGTATCGTACCCGCCGATTGCAAACCGAACCACTCCATTTTCATCGGTTTCTTCAAACACCTGAAGGTCTTTGGTGCGAATTTGCTTCAGGCTCTTCCGGAACGCTTCTTTGTCTTTCACTCTGAAAAACCCACTCTTCGATACCCATTGAAACTGTAAATCACCCATTCGGTCTTCCTCCTTTTGGTCTTCCTATGAAGATTATATGTTGAATATCGGAATATATGATATAATAAAGGTATCTTTTTAGAATTTCACGACAAATGAAGGAATCTTACAATAAGGGGAGATTACGATGAACTTAAACAAAACTCAAGCAGACAAAGTGTTAATTCTATCATTCTTAGGAATCAAGGAAAGCCAACTCATCGAGATGGAGGATTACGACAAAATCGCCATTCAAGAGTCGTTTTTAGAACCAAGAGAATGTTCTCCAACTCAAAACGGGGAAGATGCACTGGATCTGTTAGCCAAACTTCGTGAATCCTATTCGGTTGAAATCTTCCGTGTACTTGGCAGCAACGAATGGAGTGTGAAGTTAGCCAAAGAGAACGATTCTTACCTTGCGGGTCACAGCGACTTAAATCTAGCGATTTGTTTTGCAGCCTTGCTTAGTCTTAACCTTGATTACGCTGACACGATTCTTGCATCTGATGGATTCGCTGAAGTGAAACAAAAGGGGAAATACATCACCTTTACTCCGAAGAAAGATTGGGACCTGTTCGATGATACTGGATTTCAAGATACCGATGGAAAAGCCATCTTAGTAGGCGAGAACTATCGGGATACCGAAAGTGCCTACAACATCTATCAAATCCGTATTCGTCAAAACCAACCTGTCATTCATTGGGGAGGCGGCTTCATGATCCTAACGGAGAATAAAGCCCGTCAGTTGAAACATGCTCCACTGGCTTCTATGTTGCCAGGTGCGTCACTGTTCAACTCAAAAATCATTGATTAGGGGGAAAGTTCATGATTACAGAACAAGAATTTTTACCAGAACTGGAGCGGATTGCTCAAGAGGAAGTCGAACGGTTTTCCAAAACCTTTGGGGTTCCGCTTACCATCAAGGAAATCATCAAGGATGAAAAGATGGGACAATGGAAAGTCTTCACAAACGAAATTGAAGAAACCAACACTCCTCAGAAATACATCATCTCTTCTTGGTATTTGAGAATCTTACTCGCTCCGAATACCGCTCGAAAAGATTGCCAAGATGTCTTCGTCGCTTGTGCCATTCACTTAAACTATCACCCAACCACCAAAGGCTTGCAAGAATATGAGTTTACAGGCAGCAAACACATCAAGATTGACGACCCTCATACGCATCGAAGCCTTGGGTTCTTCCAACGAGATTTACACTAAAACAAAATCATATTTAGGGGGAATTGGAATGAGTACAACCATCTATAACGGCTATCAATTGAATGTGGAAAACGGAATTTACGGAGTTCAATCGTTCTGGGCAAACCTTCATGACCGATTAGAGACATTCCGAAAAGAACTCTTCATCAAAAGGATAGTGGAGTTTTCCAAGAACTCGAGCCAAAGCGTCTACGAGACCTATGATTTGCTGAAAGAAGAGTACGAAGAAGACATGAAAAAAGGCTACCGAAGTCCGTTTGCCGACTTTGATTTCAAAGCCTCGTTTTTCGTGTGTCAAAACAGTCGTGTCTTGCTTCTTCTTTACGCAGAGCAACGGGAATTACATGAGTTCTTTGAATCTCACCCAGAGGTTTCCTACTACGGCTACTGGAACAATACGGAACCAGACGAAGAAGTGTCTGAAGAAGAATGGGAACAAAGAAAAGCGGATTGGGATGAAGCGTTGCCTGGCATTGGCGTACCGAGACACTCCATGATGCAGTTCCCAGATTTCACCGGGCTTCCGATTCATCGTTACCAGTTGAAACGGACCGTTAAACAATACTTCCCAGAAATCGAAGAGTCACTTCTTGTTGATCCGAAATCCTCTTAAGTTTCCGAAATCCTTTTGGAATTCGGATGATTCGGACTGATCCGAAAAGAAACGATTAATCTACCAATCTCAAATCATCATTAAACCATAAAGGAGAGATGTTTGCATGAATATCATTGACCAATACCGTAAGGATCTGTTTGAAAAGGGTAGTTTCACCTCCAATAGCCTCATCAGTTTGCTTGATGTATGTCCAGGCTCCGAATATTTAGGTCTTCTCACACAGATTTTAGGCGAAAAACCTACAGATCCTCGTCTGTTTGGAGCCTACAATCTTTTAGGGCAAATCTATGTGACCATGCAAAACCCAGATGGTTCCCTGACCTACCAAAAAGCCGATGAGAACCTAGCGGAAATCATCCTGAAGAAGTGCAACATCGGACCTTACGGGTTGTATTTTGCGGTCGTGACCGATGGAGGTATCATTCAGCCTCCGACGTTTGGCAATGACCTTCTTGAGTTGGTCGAAAACATGCGACTGGAACTCGATGATTGTTTCAACTATGAAAAAGATGACGCTCGTATTTACAACATGGGCTCTCGTGAAGAAGTGTATTCCTTTACGGAATCTTGCTACTTACACGATGAAAACTTGGTCGAAGTTTTTGAGAATGGTCGTGTCTTTACCATTACTCGGGGTGAATTGACCGATGAACACCAAGTCGTCTTTGATCCTCAAGCGATTGAGGAAGATGAGGAAGAAGAAAACGAAACCGAGAGAGTTTAAGACTCTCTCGATCATTCTTTAAACATTCTAAAGGGGGAAACCAAGTTGAAGATTACGATCAAAATTGATGAACCAGTCCTTGAAGCCTTAATCGTTGCCCATACGCCTCTGTATGTGGCTGATTGTGCCAACCTAAAAATCGAAAACGGATTTTTACGGAAAACCGGTCGGGGCTATGTAGTCGCCCTTGATAAAGGGTGTTACCCGCTTGGGGAAAGTCAACTTGCTTTCTTCTATACTTCTCAAATAGAAGCCGAAAGAATGCTCAACGAACATCTGAAAATGGAAATGAGACACCGCCTGAACACGAAAACGGCTATCATCGAGGAACTCTGGAAAGGCTATATCAAAGAACCTCATCCGGTTCATGTGCTGGAAGGCATGAAGGAAATCATTCATACGGGGTTTAACGTAATGGTAACCATTCCTACTGAGGAGGCGAAATCATGAATCAAAACGAGCATCAAGCACTAAAACTAGAACTCGAAACCGTCAAACGCCAACGAGATGAACTCTTTCAGATGCTCAAAGAACTCGATGACACCATTGACTTCAAAGAAGCGTTTGAGTCACTCGATGACGAACCACATCCTTACAATGAGGTACTAGGCAAAGCGAAAGACTTGCTTACTCGAATGGAACAGGAAATCTAGTAATAGAGGGGCTACAAGAACCCCCTCTTTGTTCACTTGTCTATTAATCTCTTAAACAAAAAAACGAAGAATAGGAGAGAATACGATGACTCAGGTGTTAGAATGCTCCTCTAAAGGAGACAAGCGATTTAGTGCGTTTTTTGCATGGGTAACGATTTTTGGAGTAAACAACTCCATTGAAAATCACTACCAACTCTCAAAACGCTTTGGAACGGACCCCGCTCCGAAGCACTGGAAAGAGTGTAAAGGCAAAAAACCCACGCATTTTGTTGTAAACGGGGAACCGTTTGACATGGAACTCTTTAGCCTATGGTATAAGTATCTATGGCTCGTGTTCCTCGATAAGCGACCAGACCTTGTGGCATTCGCTTCACAGTTTGAAGACTTTACGGATATGTTCCGTGGCAAAAGTGTCAACTGTCAAGCAGACGTGATCAAGCAGTATGTCAAAGAGGGGAGAGCGTCACTACTCCGTGACATCGAACCACTTCTTACGGCTTTTCAGGAACAAGGGTTTCGGGTGTAATTTCCACCAAGAGAGAATTCTCTTGGTTATGAAACTTTTTTTCTCTAAACCTTTTAAAACACTTGAAATGAATATCGGAATGATAGTACAATGTAAGTGTAGTGTTGTGAACATCGTTTCGTTTATCTCTTCCTAATCGTATCAAGGTTATGGCTCGCTGAGCCCAAATTTTGATTAGGAGTGGTAATCATGAACAAAATGACAAAAAAATTCGGTGCCATCATGATGACAGGTGCGTTACTAGCTGCAATTGGATTTGCAGGAGGAGCCTCAGCAGACAAACAAGAGACGGCAAGTGCGGGTGGCGGCGGAGCAGTCATCCAAGCAAAAAAAGTGGAAGCACTATAATCTTACTAGAATCTGAACTCCATTCGTGGAATTCAGAAATGAGGGCGGGTCTCCGCTCTTTTTCTTTATTCTCTTCTCTTCTCTTTTCGTTATTTTAGAACGACGAACGGTTATGACTCCTTCGAGGGTCAACGATCTTAATTCCGAAGGGAATTAAGAATAGAAAGGAGAAGATGCTTGTGGCAAAACGTTCAAAGAAAGTCATGGCGATGCTTTTAACAGGAGCATTGGTAGCAAGTTTAGGTTTTACCTCTGGAGCAAGTGCAGCAAAGCCAACAGCGATGAAGATTGGGACACATGCTGGGAAGGGCGTTCAAAAAACAGGCTTTAGCAACGGTTCTTCGGCTAAAGTTGCTCTAGCCGGCTCAAGCACTGGAAAAGCCAAGAGTTACCTTGGCTCTAGCACAGGGAAATCCAGTGCAAAAGGGTACTCTAGCAGCAAGAAAAAGGCTTCCAATGCTAAGAAAACCAACAAGTTTGGTGGCTCTGGTGCTTCAAAAGCAAAGGGCGGATCTAGCACTGGCAAAGCCAAAGCAAAAGGTTAATCCATCGCTGCGAACTAAGAGTGGGAGACATCTGAAATCCTGGTTAGGATTCAAGACCATCCCGCTCTTTTGCTTGTTATGGGACTCAATTAGAGACCCAAACATCGAAGGAGGTGAATCCATGAAACGAAAGAAATTAGGCGCCATTGCCTTAACCGGGATGTTGCTTGCGAGCATTGGACTTGCTTCAGGAGCCTATGCTGCCGAAACCCCAAAAGGGAGCAGTTCCAAAACGGTAGCGAAGGAAAAAGGTTCAAAGGAACGCTTTGAAAAAGAAAAGAAAATGAAACTAGAAAAAGAAGCACGAGAAAAAGCAGCGAAATCAAAAGTCGATCAACAACGTGCGGAACGAGCCAAGCAAGAGCAAGAACGAGTGGCCAAGATGAAAGAAGAAAAGATGCGCCAATTGGAAACCAAAGCCCGTCAACTGGAAGAGAAAAACAAGGCTCTTCAAAATCGGGTGAAACAGTTAGAAGCACAAGTCGCTGAGCTCGAGGCGAAATTAGGCTCTCAATCTCCTGACGCTCCCTATGAAGTAGAACGAGAAGAAGACCTGTAAGCGGATGCCCATGATGCATCCGTTTTTTTAATTCCGTTATTCTTTAAATATTCTTGAATTCAACACTCAAGATGTTCTATGGTTAGGGTAGATCTGAAATTTTATTCGATAATAGAAGGAGTGTTGAAATCATGACTAAAAACATGACTAATCAAAACGTAAGACAGGCTCAATTAGGTTCTATCTGGAGTTTTCCTGAACGTGGTCCTTGGGGTAAATCTTCGTACCGTGGCAATTGTAGTGGACACGTCATCAAAGAACTCTTGCAGTTCTTTAAGCCGAAACGCTTTGTGGAAGTGTTTGCTGGAAGTGGTACGGGTCGTGATGTCGCCAAAGAAATGGGCTTCTCAAACTCGGTTCACTTAGACCTTCGACCTGAGTTTGGAGGCTGGAACGCTCTTGCCGATGAGATTCCTGTTGGTTCTGATTTTGCGTTTAGCCATCCTCCATATGACCGAATGGTGGTGTATTCAGGTGAACAATGGGGTCAACCAAACCCACATGATTTGTCTCGCTGCTCCAGTTGGGATGAATTCATTCACAAGTTGAACCTCGTGAATGAAAAAATCTACCACTCACTGGTACGAGGCGGTCGACATGCCATTCTGGTTGGAGATTGGAAACAAAACGGGAAAATGTACAGCATGCAAAAAGATATGGCGTGGTTTGGGGATTTAGAATATCACCTCATTAAAAACCAACACAACACCATGAGTGAACGCAAGGTTTACAACGGCAACTTCATTCCGACCACACACGAGCATTTACTCGTGTTCAAAAAGAATGAAATCTGGATGTTCCCGGTGAAAGTCACGAAGAAATTTGACTTTGACATTCGTTCCGTGGAAACCGCTACTTGGAGAGACCTGGTTCAAGCGGCTCTTCAGCATTTAGGCGGGAAAGCCGTGTTGTCCGACATCTACAAACTGCTTCAATCGACGAAGAAGGCTCTTGGCAATCAAAACTGGCAAGCCAAGATTCGTCAAACCCTTCAAATCTGCGAGAATTTCAAACCTCTTGCAAGAGGCGAATGGGCATTAAGTGTGTAAGTTGTTTCTGTGCATTCGAATCAGTGGATTCGGATGCAACTTATTCGTTTACCCCATCTTCTTCTTGCCTACACTGATAAGGAAATTCGGATGGTCCAAATTTCTTAAGTGAAAGGAAGTGGGAAGTTGTTTTTACCGATGATGCTCCTTGAGGCCCGAACGGAACCCTTTAACCACGAGGATTACATGTTTGAGCCGAAGTTTAATGGCATTCGTTTGCAATGGATTCAGCGAAACGGAGAGATTTCCCTCTACACGAGACATGAGACCCTGATCACGAACCGTTTTCCTGAGCTCACGGAGTCTCTCTTTCCGTTTGATTCCCTCACCCTCGACGGGGAATTGATTGCGATGAATCCTGAAACGGGTTTAGAAGATTTTGAACTCATCATGAGGCGATTCCATTTGCGTTCGCCCGACCGCTCCATTCCAGTTGCGTTTATGGTCTTTGATTGTTTGTGGCAAGACGGAGACATTCGGCGTGCTCCCCACTATGAACGAAGACAACTCTTAGAACATCTCCCGCTTCTTCCCCCGTTTCAACTGGTGCCATCCCTAGAGGAAGAGGGGATTCGGATTTGGGAAGCGGTCACCGAACGGGACATGGAAGGCATGGTCGCGAAACGAAAGAATAGTACGTATGTGGGAAAAAGAAGTGGAGACTGGCTCAAAGTGATTCGCTGGAAGATGGTGAATGCCTTCATTGTGAGTGTTAGAACGTATCCATTCGCCGTCTATTGCGTAAGTGAAGAAGGGGAAGGACTCGGGCTGGTCGAGTTTGGGTTTGACCCCGTCCATAAAAAAGCCCTTCGAGGCATTTTGCCTTCGATTACGAAACATCAAAACGAGGATTGGATTCAACTCACCACCGGAATTCCGTGTGTATTAAAGAGCAGGGGCTATACCTCAAGTGGAAAACTATTCACCCCTGTATTCGAAGATTTTATCCTTTAGAAAAATGTACCAAGTATGATTTTGGGATGATCCGGTAATGTTACAGGACAAGGGAAGAAGGGAACTCCGACTTCTCAAAATCATCTTAGGAGGTTTTCACCATGGCAAGAAGCAACAATTCAAATCAAGTATTAGTGAACGGAGCAGAGCAAGCGCTTGACCAAATGAAAGTGGAAATCGCAAGAGAATTTGGCGTGAACTTAGGAGCTGAAACCACTTCTCGTTCGAACGGATCGGTAGGTGGCGAGATCACCAAGCGTCTTGTATCGATGGCACAGCAACAACTTAGTTAATAAGCCATAATCATGTTAGTCGGTTTGATTTTGGTTTGGCGTCTGAAACCGTAGGTTTTTAGATGATTGATTTCCTCCCTTAATCCTTCATATAAGAGAGAGCCTTTTATCCGAAATTCTTTTCGGGTGAATGGGCTCTCTTTTTTTCGACGTATTTCTCTTTTTATTCCTTGATTTCCTCCCTCTTTATCTGATAAACTATGAATATCGGTATTTTACACGAACAATAATAAAATAACACGAATAAGAGGAGGAAATACACATGAAAGTGATTACGTTAGCCGAAGCCCTACCCCTAAGAGGAGTCATCTCTCGTCGTATTCAAGAATTGATTCAAGAGCGTCAATCGGTAGCGATTGTAGAAGTGGAAAAAGGGGAGACCCCAGAACCATGTGAACGCACTTTCGAGGAAGTATCGCTTGAGCTGGAGCAAGTTCGAAAAGATTTCCGTACGCTGGATTACTGGATGCAAAACTTTAACGTGAACACTCGTATTGAGTGGAACGGAGAAGACATGACGGTGACAGAGGCTTTAGAACTTGCAAAACAACTTCGAGGAGAAATTCAATCGCTAAAATCCTTTGGTAATCGTAAAAAGACTGAGCGTGTGTCTCGTGGAGGCATTCTTGGTCAAAAAACGGAATTGCTGGCCATTGCTCAGTACGATCCGAAAGCGATTAAGCAACAAGCGATGAAACTAGAGCGTCAAGTGACTCGCCTGTCTGCCTTGATTGAAAAAACCAATCACACCTATACGATTCCATTCGATGCGAGTTGCTATATGGGAGAGGAGTAATGCCTCTCCCTCTCAGTCTGAAATTCTCTGGAAATTCAGATAGGGAGAAGAGCAGCACTTCTCCCTTGGGAGAGGAATAAAAACCTCTTCCTTTATGGCGGTTTACCGCCTAGCAGGAAAGTGTGGACACCGTTTTTAAGAGAGTATTGCTCTCTCGGGTATCAATGATGTCCGGTGTTTTGAACGTATCAAAACCGAAACATGTAGGATTGACAAGTCCAACACAGACCAATTTGGGTATGCGAACGCCAAACGGTTGACGGATCACGCGATTGACGGCTTACCTGTAACGTGTTACGGACTCCCTTTGTAGAAGAGATATTCTTCGTCCCGTTTCCTGCTTATTTTATCCATAAAGGAGGGCTTCTCCCATGAAACAATCTTTGGCTTCACTTCATTTTTTCCTTCTCCACCTTGCTTACTTCGCTTCATTTCTCATCAAACACTCCTTCCAAACTCAACCTCACAACAGAAACTCCTATGTTGGCTGGTAAGAAGCCACTCGATATTCGGGTGGTTTATTAACCTTTAAAAGGAGGAATGTCCATGCATTCAACTGCACATCCGGCTGGTTTTTGGTGGAGGGTACTTGCTTACTTCATTGATACAGCCATTGTTTCATTTGCGAGTTCTATTGTTAGTGTGATTTTACAGTTCATCTTGATGATTCCCCTCGCGTTTGTTGCAATCCCCCTTGTGGAGGAAGGATCATTCGCAGAATTCCTCGTATTCCTGTTCATGCTCTGTATCTATGTTGCAGGCTTTTTGACCATCTACTGGTTGTATTACGCCCTGTTGGAGAAATCCCATTTGCAAGGAACCCTTGGAAAACGAGCATTGGGCATGAAAGTCGTAAGGCTCGACGGGGAGCCGGTTACCTTTAAATTGGCAACTAAACGTTTTTTTGCTCGTCTGATTCCGTTTGGCTACGTTACTGCCTTGTTCACCCCGCAAACTCAAGCCCTTCATGATGTCCTCAGCAAATGCATCGTCACGAAAGAATAGCCTTTTCCTCTCTCGATTTTCTTCTCACATCCTCATTCTGAAAGGAGCAACCCCGATGGCCAAAATCGTCATTGTAGATGATTCTCGCTTCCTCCGTACTCAACTTCGTCACCTTCTCATGAAACACGGTCATGATGTGGTAGCTGCAGGTGAAGACGGGAAACAAGGTGTGGAGCTCTACAAACGTCATCGACCTGATATTCACTTCACCGACATCACCATGCCAGGTATGACTGGCATCCAATCCCTCGAAAGTATTCTCAGGCTCGACCCGAAAGCCAAAGTCGTCATGGTCAGTGCGATGGGAGAGCGAGGGATGGTGAAAGAAGCCCTCAAGATTGGGGCGAAAGACTTCATCATCAAACCCTTCAAAGACGAGCGTATCCTAGAAGCCATAGACCGACTGATGATTTAATCTCCTCTGCCGATTCTCGGCAGTTATCTCCTTTTCGTATTTGTTATCCCTGAATACAGGGAACCAGCACAAGGATGTGTTTGGTTTTAACAGTCTGAAATCCAATTGGAATTCAGATAAACACAAGGAGGTAACACCCACATGAGAATCTCTCACAACATTTCCGCACTGAATACGTACGGACAGCTACAAAAAAATGCCAATGCTGCATCGAAATCCATGGAAAAACTGTCTTCAGGGTTCCGAATCAACCGAGCTGGAGATGACGCCGCAGGACTTGCGATTTCCGAGAAAATGCGAGCCCAAATCCGAGGATTAAATCAAGCCTCCCGCAATGCCCAAGACGGGATTTCCTTGATTCAAACCGCAGAAGGCGCGATGGGGCAAACCCATGACATCTTGCAACGCATCCGAGAGTTAGGGGTTCAAGGTTCCAGTGAATCCTATGACACGAATGACCTGAGCATGATCCAAGCCGAAGTGGATGATTTGATTGATGAAATCGGAAACATCGGAAGCAAAACAGAGTTTAACGGCAGCAAACTGTTAGATGGTACGGCCAACTTCGATATTTCCATTGACCAAAATGGAAGTGCGTTAAACATCACCATTGGAAACATGCAGGCAACGGCTTTAGGTGGAACGAACACGCTAGATACGTTCAAAACCGGTGGAACGAATGCTTTAGCTGCGAACACCAATGCGAGAGACTTGATTACCGCAGCAGAAGAAGCCATCAAAACCGTAAGCACGGAGCGTTCTAAACTTGGGGCAAAGCAAAACCGCCTCGAGTACACCATCAACAATCTTTCAACAGCAAGTGAGAACTTAACGGCTGCCGAATCACGTATTCGTGATACCGATATGGCCAAAGAGATGATGGAGTTCACCAAGAACAACATCCTACAACAAGCCGCTCAAGCGATGATGGCTCAAGCAAATCAACAACCTCAAAACGTCTTAAACCTTCTTCGTTAACCCTCTTTAAAACCGAATTCTGTCAAAAGCAGATTTCGGTCTTATGGACTTCGACTTGTTTCTGACATAAGCGGAGATCCTTTTTTCAGAATCTCTCGGTCTTATCTCGAGCAAAGACCAGAAGAAGATACGGGGTTTCCCGTTCTTGATTCAGTTCAAGGGCTGTAGATGGGGCACTTCATCAGTCTGAAATTCGTTCGTTCGAATTCAGATGGAAGTTCGCCACAAGCCGTCTTCTTCGAGAGATTCTGATTATCCCTGTTCATTTCAGATGAAAGGGCAAAAGGAGGGTAACCATGAAAAACAAAATGGAATGGCATCATTTCCAAGAAGCCCAATTTTTACGCACCATCACCAAATACATCCGAGAAGCCTTGCTTCATGACATTACCGCAGGAGAAGCCTTCAATGTTACGTTAAGCCTGGTAGAGGAAAACGGAGTCCTTCAAATGAAAAAGATTGAACACCTCATGAACACTTCTACCACACTAGACCTTGCGAACCAGTTGCTTGCCAACCGACTTCAGGTAGACATCTCTTCCATGGAAAACTCGAAGGTGACTTACGAATGCCTAAAAAAAGAGATTCAAGTCAAAAAAGAGTATGAACCGGAAGAATGGAGTGCATTGTTAAAACAGATTCGAAATGAACAGGAAGTGACGGTATGAAAAAACTCCTCTTGTTGATGAGCCTTTGTTTTCTTGTGCTAGCGGGGTGCAATCAAGAAAAGGGAGGGTCTTCCTACAGCGAAGTGAACGTGAAAACCCCTTCTATGGCAGATGTCCTCGAGCAAAAAGAAACGGAATACCTGGTTTACTTCTGGCAAACGAATTGTGCCTATTGCAAGGAGTTTCATCCTATTCTTGAAACGTACACCCATTCAGATGGTGCTTTACACGTATATGGATTTAATCTTGCTACCGAAGGGTATTCCTTCTACACCCAGCAACTCGGGCTTCAAGGAACCCCTACCTTGTTCAAAGTGAAAGAAAAAGACGGGAAACGGGAAATCGTACTTGCTGCGGTGGGCGTGTTAACGCTTGAAGAACTAAACGAGTTTGCGTCCCTCGATGAATCAAAAGAGTAGCCCTGTATGAGAGAGCGACTTGCTCTCTTTTTTCTTGAATCGACGTATACGTGACGTACACCATTCGCCTTCCGAAGACGCGAAAACGTACACGTACTGTTTACACATTGAGGAGAATTGGAGATTACATGTTTCCAAGATTCCATCTTCCTTCTAGTACCTACTTAAAAAAACAAGAGAAAAACGCAGCATCAACGGGACAATAGGGGGAAAACGGGGGAAATTCGCTTCTAGCGGCGACTGAGGGCGATTTTCGCTGGATTTTGACCCAATAGGTCCTCATTCCTCCGTTCTTTTCCTGATTATTCTAGTTATGTTCTAAAGGAACGTACGAATCCAGAATTGCTAAACCAACTTTTTTCGAGAAAGTCTGATAAAACCCTTACTTTGAACATCGGAATTCTGATATAATGATGGTACTTAATAAAATCGAATGGAAAGGAGTTTTTCTCTTGAAACCATACCGCACTACGTTGGATACTGGATTTAGTCTCGACCGATTTACGTTAAAACCGAAGAAAAACGTGAGAATCTATGAGGAAACGAGAGATAATCACAATCCGAACATGGTGCGAGTTACTTCAGAGGGAGAATTTCCCGTTCCAACTTGTTTGTATCTCGTGTTTGAGGTTCCTTGTCATTTGATTTCCAAAGAAGATCTAAACGATCTAACAAAGCCTCTGCACCAATGGCTTTCGGGAACGGTTGTAAAAAAAGATTCCTTCTATGAGATGACGGTCTATCATCGTCAAGCCTTTCATAGCGGTTTCGTTTCCCAATTAGCCAGACTCGGGCTCATTCATTTGACTTGGTTTACGGAATCAGATGACGGAGAGAAGGGATATGTGAATGCAAAAGGGTGGAAGATGCTCTATAACCTTTACAGTCTATCCTTCTATACTCTCAAAAAAGCCTTAACAAAAGAGAAAAACGTAGAAAACAAGAGGAAACCAGACTCTCCTTAATCCATTCATCGCTTTCCTTTTATGAGAATGGGCAAAAGCCTGATTCTCCGCTTTATCTGAAGACCTTTAGGAATTCAGAATAAGAAAAGGAGGGTTTCAACCATGGAACACATCGCCTTAGCACCTCACGTAGAAGAAAAACTGAAGAGTATTCTGGAAGAATCCCCAACGCTTGAAAAACCGAGAAAAACGAAGCGTAGCCGAGCCTACTATCGCTCACAAGCCCGCACGAAGTACCAGCACCGAAAACGAGAAGCCGTTCAAGTCTTTCAAGAAGAACCTGAGTTTCAAGGGTTCAGCCGTCATCACTGTTTAGGGTGTTCGTGCTATATGTGTAAATGGGGGAAGAAGTTAGGGCTTGAAAAAGCCAAATACATCCTCCCACCATACGACGCTTTCCTTCTCCAATACTCTACTGATACCATTCTGAAAGAAACGGAACCTCTTGTTTAAGCCCTGAAATAAAAGGAGTGAATACCTCTTTGCAAGACCTTGAAGTGGGTACTGCCCACATTGTCATCGCCCTCATCAGTCTTTGGCTACTGGTTCAACACCATAGCATCCTATACTTTAAAAAACGAAAGGAAAAACACCGATGAAGTGGAATCTTCATTTTACCTTCGCCTCCCTGTTTTTTGTTCTCTCTTTCTTTCCGATTCCTCAATCAATTCGGTTCTCAAGCATTCTCGTCATGCTCATTGCTCTCCTTGTAGGACTCTGGCAGGACATGGATGATGAACCCAACCCCAACCATCCCCCGAGGTGATATTCATGAAAAGACTATCCGCACTCAAAAATCAGTTTTTTCCGCCTGCTGCCTTTTCCCATTTGATTCTAGGTGTCATATTTTTAGGCGTCGCTTACATGCCCGTCTTTAACACCACCGCTCGCATGTCTTTCCTCCTCCTTACATTCATTGCCTTTTCGATGTATATGCACCACATGATGCTCAAAAAAGCCTATGAAACGGGCAAGAAGATTCAACAAGCCCTGCAAACACCTCCTGCATTGTGGGAGATGGTAGATGCCACCGTATCCCTAGAGCAATCAAACACGTATGCTCCAGATTACGTCAATGTGTCGGCTTTCTTTAGTCAAGGCGGAAATGTACGGTGTGAAACATTTCTGCTTCCTGAAAAAGAAGTCTTGAAAGATCTCCATTTAGGCTCGATGGAGCTCCGATTGTTTCTCGTGGAGAACGTCATTGTGAAAGTGGAGCGAAAACGGTATTAGAGGTTAGGTACTCCGCTTAATCCGAATTCTCGTAAAGAAATTCGGAATCTTTAGCGTGACATATAAGAGGAGGAAGGCAAATGAAATACACCGAACAAAAACAGGATTTGTTTACCGTCTCTCGTGATTACACCCTTGCTCACTGTATTAGTACGGATTGCAAAATGGGAGCGGGGATTGCGAAGACCTTTCGTGACCTCTACCCGAAAATCCCGAAGGTGTTACTAGCACTCTATCCGAAAATCGGGCAAGCCGTGTGCTACCGTACGTCAAGTGGGCAACGAATCTACCATCTCATCACAAAACGCCTCTATTGGGAAAAACCGACTTACGAATCCTTACGAGCGACCTTGCTTGATTTAAAGAAGCAGATGGTGAATCGTGGGGAAGGAAAGTTAGCAATTCCTCAGATTGGATGTGGGTTAGACCGATTGGAGTGGAATCAGGTGAGCATCATGATTCAAGACATCTTTCAAGACACGGATATTGATATTCTGGTGTGTAGATTGAAGTGAAAATCCTCGTGTTAGATCCCGTTGGGTCTAGCACCTTATCTCTGAATTTCTTCACCGTTCTTCGGTACTAGAAGTTCAGAACATTTTTTTGTGCAAAGGAGAACATGCATAGTGAAAACCATGAAACTAAGAAGTCGTATGCTCTTTTGGATGATGCTGCTTACAATGATCCCTCTTTTGGTTCTTGGAACTCTATCCTACATCACAGCCAAATCCACCATTCTTTCCATGGCTCAAGAAGATTTGAGTCAATTGGTCAAATCCAACAGCCACATTTTGAAGCCTTACATGAAATCCGAACAAATCGTCAACCATGACAAAGAAAAGATGGGGAGAACGTTCTATGAACTTCAAACCGAATACTTTGAAGCCAATAAACATCATGGAGAAGCGTGGATCATCGACCGGAAAGGGAAAATCCTCGTTCACTCCAAGCGTGTGAACGGTGAAAGAAAGGGTGACTATGTCGATGAGATGAGGAAAATGAAAAAAGGATTTCTCACCTTTACTCATCAAGGGAAAACACAATATGCAGCCTTTCACACCTTTTCCAACGGAGCACTTTTTGCCATTACCACACATGAAGAGGATTTCTTAAAAGAAACCAAACACATGGAAATGATTTTGCTCGGAACCGTGGTTCTAACCGGTGTAGTCGTCTTGTTGTTCTCTCTTCGCTTTGTGAGTCTCATGACGAAACCTATTCTTGCCCTAACAAAAGCAGCCGAGCAAGCCGCTCGTGGAGACTTAACCGTCACCATCCCGAAGGCAAGAAAAGACGAGATTGGATCACTTGGGGATTCTTTCCTCAGCCTCATTCATGAAATCCGTAACCTCCTTCATTCCTTACAAGATGTGAGTACTCGTCTTCAATCATCTTCCACCGAATTCCTCGTGAACGTAGAAGATACCAAAGAAGTGAATCATGGTATTTTAAAGAACATGCAACAAACTCACGAGAATATGATTCAGCAGACGCAAGCCACAGAAGAAAATGCTTCTTCCATGGAAGAGATCGCGAAAAGCACGATGTACGTAAGCGAAAAAACGATGGCGATTACCGAACTCTCTCAAGATTCTCAAGAAAAAGCCGAAAAAGGAGAGGTCCTCATTGGTTCGTCTATTGACCAAATGAAACACATTCAATCCTCGTTCTCTTCCCTCACCCAAAGCATTGAATCTCTCTCTGCTCGTTCGAAAGACATTGAAGCAATGGTCACCCTCATCAACCAAGTCAATGAACAAACCGATTTGCTCGCGTTGAATGCAGCGATTGAAGCCGCTCGAGCGGGAGAAGCCGGGCGTGGATTTGCAGTGGTAGCCGATGAGGTACGTAAACTCGCGGAGCAATCCCGAAAATCAGGGGAAGAAATTGTCTCCCTCGTCTCCAAAATCCAAGAAGAAGTGAAAAACAGCGTCAAAGCCGTGAGGTTCACCACTAGAGACATTCAAAAAGGGGTGGGAATGGTGGAAGATGCCGGAAATCAGTTCTCTTTCATTTCGGAATCCGTGTCACACATCCATGAAAACATTCAAGAAATTTCTGCCTTCACCGAGCAAATGAGTGCAAGCGTCGAGGAGATGACCGCAAACTCTGAAACGATTTCCATCCATACGAAACAAACCGCTACTCAAGCGAAAGAAGTCACAGAAGCAATGGAAGAACAACTTTCCCACCTTCAAGACATGAAAGAGGGAAGTGTAGAACTCAAAAACATGGCAGATGAAATCAATGCCATTACCAAACCATTCCAAGTGTAAACCATTCAAGAGCGGAAAATCTCCGCTCTTAAACAGAAAGGATGAACGTTCATGAGCATTACCGTACAAGGATTTTGGAAAACCATTGTGACCTATGCAGGGCTTACGCAAGACCATTTGGATGTGTTACACCGAAACAAAGCGTTTTTTGAACACCACGCCGAAGAAGTGATAGGGGTGTTCTATGACCGAATGGGGCAAGTGCCAGATCTAAAACGCATCGCCGAAGAGCATTCCAGTTTTGACCGACTAAAGAAAACCCAAGTGGAATACTTCAAAATGCTGTTTTCCGATTCCATTGATGAAAAGTACGTCAAAACACTCTCTCACATTGGTACGGTTCACGCTCGTATCAATTTGTCCCCCCAATATTACATGGGAGGCATTAGCGTGTATCTCGATGAGATGTTCCGTTTGTGCCAAACACACGAAGAGGGGCTTACTCTGTTCAACGCGTTTAGCAAACGAATCTTCTTTGATGCGAAAATCATCTTAGAACAGTACGACAAAGACAAGGAACATATGGCCTATAAAGAAACGATGCAAACCCTCTCTTCTGACCTCGCTCAATCGCTTTCCTCCATTACCCAAGTAGCCGACTCGTACTCACAAAGTGCAGTAAACCTTCATGAACACCAAGAAGTCATTGTGAATGCCATCGACACCCTAAAGGCTGGTTCCCAAAAGATTAGCAAACTATCAGACTTTGTGATGCAAGTGTCTTCCAAAACCAACTTGCTCGGGTTGAATGCAGCAATTGAAGCCGCTCGAGCAGGAGAGGCGGGGCGTGGATTCTCCGTGGTCGCTCAAGAGGTACGCAAACTGGCAGATGAAGCCAAAGGGTCTTCTCAGGAAATCCAAGAGATGATTGCGTCAATTACAAACCAAATTGAGAACATCTCCTCACAAGTTCAAGAGACGATGAACATTTCTCAAGATCAAGCCGCAAGTGCAGAAGAAGTCGCCGCTCTCATTCAAGATGTAAAAGAAGTGGCCGTGCGTTTGAAAGCACAAGCCCATTAAGGAGGAACGTACATGAATACGTATGTCGTGTTTCGAGTCGGGGAATCCTGGTATGGGGTTCCCGTGTTAGACGCTCAAGCCATTGAGGAAGCAAAACCCGTGGATAAAATCCCGAAATCCCCCGTGCATGTAGAGGGAATCTACTCCTTTCGTGACCAGTTCTGTGCGGTCATCAATACAGGGATTCTATTTGGCCAAGACCCCACTCAACTCCATCCTCCATCCCGCTTCATTCTCATGGAGAAAGATGGAAAGCCTCTTGCTTTCTTTGTGGATGAAGTTCAAACGATTGTAGAATGGGAAGAACACAAGATTCAAAGCCTCATGGTGCCTCTTGCTGGAGGCGGATTGCAGAAGGTGAGTGTGTATCACGACGAAGAACGAGCAGTGGTTCTGCTTTCTCTTGTGACGGCTTTAGAACTCTATCAATCTCAAGTATAGGCAATGGAGTAATCTAACACGTCCTCTAATCCAATTTGGAAAAGGGGGGCGTGTTTTTTTATTTTCTATCTATTACTAAGAATATCGGTATTATGGTATAATAAATGTATGTAAAACATTAAAGAAAAGGAAGGGATGAACGTGGGGAAAACCTATGTATGTAGCGATTTACACGGACAGTTTTTAGCCTTTCAAAAAGCCATCCAAGTATCGGGATTTTCCCTTGAAAAAGGAGACCATCTTTGGTACCTGGGGGATGCGATTGATCGCTGGGGTCATTCAAAAGCCTGTTTTGAAACCATCTACAACTGGAGAGAACAATATCCTGAACAAGTGAAGTTTCACATGGGCAACCATGAGAAGATGCTCCTTGATTTCCTGGCTTCTCCGAACGAACTCAGTCTATCGATGAATGGGCAGTTGTGGCTTCAAAACGGGGGGATGCAGACCTGTTTTTCTTTCTTGAACGAATTCTACGACCAAATGCCTCCCACTTTCATGGATTTGCAACAAGCCTTTCTGACGCACTATCCAAATCTCATCCAACAACTTCGAAGCCTTACCCTCTATCATGAAACCGATGACGCCATTTTTACCCATGCAGGACTGTACCCACATGTCCCCCTAGAAGAACAAACGATGGATGATTTCCTCTGGGTACGAGATGAATTCTTCGAACACTACAACGGAAAACTCGTGGTGCATGGACATACGCAAACCTTCACGATTCCCGATTACAGTAAACCGATTCGAGATCGTTACGGGCGAATTGAAAAGTACGGCACACGAGAAGGGCTTCATATCACCCCTCACCGTATCGGGATTGACGGTGGTTGTGCTTCCAGACATGAATTCTACTTCATTGAGTGGCCAACGCTCAAAACGTACGTCATTCCGTGTGAACGCATCCATGATTGGGATGTAAAAGAATACAAGTTACAACCCATTGTTTAAAAATCGGTCTTAATCCAAGGAGGAGCAAACATGAAAAAAACCTTTCTATTACTCTATTTACTCGTCTTTGTATTCGCCTTAATCGCCTGTAGCAATGGTTCTGAAGAATATCCAAACGCTGTCGTCGAAGGAGATTCTTCATTTGTCCGGGTAAACGGGGCAATCGACATCCTCATGGACACTCGTTCGGGGTGTTACTACTTAGAAGAACCAAATGGCCATGGTGCGGCGATCACGACGGTTCTTTACAAGTGGGATGAGGAAAAACGGATGGGGGTTCCTGATTGTGACCCCGCTCGGATTCAAAAAGGAGGCACGAAATGAGTGAACTGAAACCCTTCGTCATACGGTATCGCATGAATCAAGCCTTGGACCAACTCGCTTTGCTAGAGCAAGAATGGTTGGGTCTTGATTGGATTGAAGCAGAAACCGAACTCCCTTTGCCTGTGATCTGGAAGTACCTCATCCAGCAGCAACAAGAAGGCATTCTTCAGTTTTCTTGCTTTCATATTTGCCGAAAGGAAGAGAAGACCTGTCACACGTTTAAGGAGTATCCGTTTGTTCAACTCCCACAAGGGATCGGATTTAACACCTCAGAAGACTTTGGAGCGGTGAAAACGTGTCCGAATTGTGGAAGTGAGGTGCCTGTGGATCCTGCGCACTTGTGGCTCTTGTTCCGCTTCACAGAAGAATACAAACAACTCGTGAAAGAGGCAGAGGCGAAAAAAGGAAATGGAAGGATGTTTCCGAAATCTGTACAGCAGAATTCGGATAGATTGAATCTTCATGGATAGGAGTATAGAGGAAAAAGACGTTGTTGTAGGAAAAACCTATCATAACGGAGGGACGAGACGAAGAACGGTCGTTGGATTTCACGGTTCCTTTGTCTTGTACCGAACACCCTCTCACAAAAAACAAGTCTTAGGCGTATCCCTTTGGAATTTTGTGAGCTGGGCAAAAGGAATTGTCGGAGAGGGGAAAAAACGATGAGATACCAAGTGGTACCGATGGAGATGTCACGGTTTCAAAGATTACTAAAAGGGCAATTGAAGTTGACGTTAGAAAATGACCGTAAATTCAAAGAAGGGGATTGCGTGATATTCCAGGAAACACATGCTGGGAAGGTCTCGTATTTTACGGGGAGAGCTATTGCTCACATCATCACCTCCATTCAAACCAAGCCAACTGGCCATATGATGTTGTTGAATGGGCACTGTCTCCTGAATCTTCGTATATTAACGGAAGCAGAGGAAGAGATGTACCACCCTGTCATTGATCGACTAGCCACGTTCAAATTACGCGGAGCCTAATCCGAATTCTTTTTAAGAAATCGGAATCAATCCGAATCTTCGGATGAAGACCCTCTTTTAGAGGGCTTATGCACCTTTTGTGTCGTTGTTAAGAATATAGGAATCATAATATAATATAGGTATGTATAGATTTGGACTATACGATGATAAAGGGGATGTTGACATGGAACAAAATGAAGCGATCACGGTAAAATGCTTGCCTTGCAATCACGAGTTTTCTTACGTACGAACAGCAGGAGATGAAAACTCTCGGGATGACTACTACATCCAGTGTCCGAATTGTGAGACGGGTGAAGATGTTGGAACGTCGTATCCACAAACGTTTGAAGTGTTGAAAAAACCTGTCACATTAAAAGACCAGGTCACGCTTTTCCGTGAGAAAATGATTCAGTTTGCCGAGGAGAAAAAACAACTGCTGGAGTTGCTGGCAGAGATGGATGAAGCCTTCGATTTCTGTGGAACCGATATACCCACTCTACTTGAAGACCGCCATTTTGACCTCATGAGAGCTGCACTCAGTCTGCTTCAGGATCACGACTATGCCCGTGAAGAACATCGCTAATCTGAATAATTTGAGCAAGGAGAATTAGTAGAATGAAGGAGAGATTTTCATGAATGAAACCATAAGAAAAATAAAAGAGTGGTGTGAATTAGCGGAGAAAAAAGAAATCAGTCACACATGGGCCTTGTATCAAATCGAAAAGATCATCAAAAAGTAGTTCCATCTAAGAGAGAAGGCAACCCCTTCTCTTTTTATCGTTACTTATATTGAATATCGGAATGAATTGTGATACAATAGGGATACAAATACCTCAAATCTCACCCTTTTAAAGGAGGCATGTTTATATGACTTCTTCCCTCTACGTACCAAACGAGATTCATAGTCTCATCGAAGATGGAGCCATCTTCTACATATCTCATTCTGGTGGCAAAGACTCTCAAGCCATGTACGCCCTTCTCCAGCACATCGTTCCAACGGATCAAATCGTCGTGGTTCATGCGGATTTAGGAGAAGTCGAGTGGCTCGGGGTTCAAGACCACATTCGAACCAACACGCATCATGAGGTTCATGTCGTACGAGCAGGGAAAACATTCCTCGAGATGGTGGAAAATCGAGGAATGTGGCCAAGTGCTGCTTACCGCCAGTGTACGAGTGACTTAAAGCGTGGTCCTATTTTCAAATTCATTCGAAACGACCTGAAGCAAAGAAACGCCACCATTGCCGTCAACTGCATGGGCTTACGAGCCCAAGAATCCTCCTCACGAGCCAAGAAAAATCCTTTTGCCTACAATGAATCCCAAAGCAGCCACAAACGAGTCACTCGTCATGTGTATGACTGGTTGCCGATTTTTTACTTAACCACGGAAGAAGTGTTCCAATCCATTCGAGAAGCGGGTCAAGAACCTTTCTGGGCATATGAGCGAAACGAGAGACTGAGTTGTGTGTTTTGCATCATGGGGTGTGCGAATGACTTACGCCACGGGGCGGAGCAACGACCTGAATTGTACCGAAAGTATGTAGAACTGGAGAAAAAGATTGGCCACACGATGTTCATGAAAGGAAAAGAACCCATTTCCTTGGAAGACCATGTAGGCATTAAGGTATCAGAACTCAGGGAGCAATGGTCAGCATAGCAAGTTGAATATAGGCCCCTGAAGAAGGGGGTATCCTTAGAAAGGTGGTGGAGTGGATGTGGATGGTTGTCCTTGTTTTAGCGTTTTGTTTGTACCTCGCATTAGGAACCTTCTTTCATAAGCCCGATGAGTGGTCCCTAGCGAAAAAGACCCTTGCTCATATCTTTTGGTTGCCTCTTTGTCTATTCATCTTTGTATTGCTTCTCATAGAAAAACCCAAAATCATGTAACACGTCGATGTTAGAGAGCCTTTCTCTAGCATTCTTATCCGTAACAAAAAGAAGGTGAGAAACTTGTCTTTTACTGAATGGTATGAAAAAACCTATCAAGAGAAATGGCACGAAGACTATGCTTGGCTGTATCGTTTTGCAAGTGAAGTGAGCAAAGGCTACGAAACGTACTGTAAGGAACATAACATTCAACCCATTTGGAATGGGTAGAAAAAGTTCGACTCTACAATAGGAGGGATCCTCATGCTGGTCGCTGGTATTTTTCAAGCCCATAAACAAACCAGAAAAGCGTTAGATCAACGGTTTAAAGAATTAGGGTATGACCTCGCCAACAAACGGTATGTAATAGGGAAAACATTAGGCTATTTGCCGAATCTCAAGGACATGACCATCGAAGAAATGAGAAGAGTCCTAGCCGAGTTAAACCACCATCCAATAAGAAGGGAAGATCAATGATGGAAACCATAGTGGTCTCCTTGATTGTGAAGGGTGAGTTTAAAAACGTCATCATGACAAAAGATATGTTGGGTGACCTTTCTCTGAAACTACGGGAAGAAGGAGTGGTCCCGGTTCATTTGGCAAAAGAAACGGTTCTAGCCGAGGGAGTGGTCGTCTTCGGAAAGGGAGCCAAGCACCAACTCATGGTGTTTTCAAATCACGCGGAATAGGAGAGGTCACATGAAAACCTATCGATTCTTTAAAACCCCGATTACGATGGAGCCACCGATGGTGAAAGTCGGAATGTTTAAGAAAGTTGTGGACCCAAGGCACAAAACGACAGAAGAGATTCTTACTCTTGCGGAAGAACACGGTTGGGGCATGACCACACATTCTCCTCACAACACCCTATTCCTGTTTGTGGAGGAGCATCCATCGAACCTAAATCTCATCTCTAGCATTCCTCGGATTTGGTCGACCTTTCTCATCCCAGAACGCTTTCTTTCCCTGATTGAGCATCAAGAACGTTTAGGAATTTCCGATGTCTCCTTGCATGTTTCCTTCAAAAAGGAGGAGGTCAAAAAAGAGATTCTTCCGGTGGTAAAGGAAGCCGTAAATCAGCGACACATGCACCTCCTCCAAACATTACTGGAGGGAATCGAGTACAAGGAGCAGGGGTGGATAAAAAGCCTTTCTTTCACTTACAAAAACCAACACATCGAAGTGTTTGCCAAAACCATGACCATCACCAATCCCCAACCGTTTGAGTCATGGATCCGTGACGAAGTGGTTTGGAGATTGTTCTGAAATTCATAGAAACTCAGATTACTAGGAGGATATGATTCCCATGGATAAATGGAAACTACATCTCGACTACCCGCAGATTGATTTCGTCAAAATAGACAAATTTGCCAAAACCCATCCCGATTCCTTTCATCTAGTGGAAACGGACCCGAACCACACCTATTACGTGAGTGAAGATTCCCTCCACTTTCAGCAACAAGTCAAAACGCTGCAACTCCGCTCCTTTGAAATCACCCAAGACCGTTTCCTTCGCCTCGTGGAACAAATGAAACGCTACCACTATCAAATTCACACCATCACGTTTACCCATCCGGTCTCCAAGCAAGTATCTGACACCATCGTAGCCTTACTGGAATTGGATTACGATGAGGCGCTCCTCGCCCTGTTAAAGGGGGCCAATCAAGATGTGGATTCTATCACCTTTAAGCACGAAGGCGTTGAGTACCGAGTGACCCGGTTTGCGGAAGTGGAAGTAGTATCAGAAGAACCGTGTCAAATAGCCAATCTCCTGCAGCGAGACCCGCTCATGATTTGGTTAGGCTACTAAATGTTTAAAGGAGGAACCTAGATGAATTCCGCCCAGCAAGTGTTAAAAGAAAACATCGAAACGCTTCAAGAAGGGCTTCGCTTGTTGGAGAAGCCTACCCTCGACAACTTACTCACCTTTTTCACGTTTTCCAAACTTCCGAAACATACCTTGAAATACAACCGGGAGGTCCACTTGGCTCTCATGAGTCATCTGAATGCCATTTTAGAGCCATCTGGCTATCAAATCGGTGAAGAAAAGGTTCGAATGAGTGGTACTTTTGATCTTTACTACCGGTCTGAAATTCCTCTAGGAAATTCAGATAGCAAAGAACATAAGCAAGAATCCGTGTTGCGGTGGATGGGCCAACTCGATATACCGAAACGTCGCTTGTTGTACTTTCCAGATTTAGAAGGCTCCAAGAAAAACATTACGAAACAAGTGGAGCAGCTCGTACAACACAAGACGATCTGGTATGTGTCCGTGGAAGAAGTCAAACAAGAGTTTGAACAATTTACGGCTCTCAAGAAAGTCTTTAAGGCCAAACGGTATGAAGAACTCCAAAAGACGCTAGAGCTGGAACCGACCCTCACCAAAGAAAAAGAAAAGGAATGGAAGGATCGTGAAGACCTTCTTCTTCACCAGCTCCAGGTCATTGAAGAGGAACTTGCACAATATCCCGTTTTAGAAGAATTGCTTGCGTCGATTGGGTTTACGATTCTCAAGCGAGAAGAGGAAGAGTCGATTTCCTCATAAGTCCCCTCATAAGGGGCTCTTTTTATGGGGTTCATTCGTTGAATATCGGAATGTATTTAACGTATAATAAAAGAAAGAAGGTAGGAGAAGGGGGAAAGAGATGAAAAGAGAAGTGATTCCCATGGATGTCGTTCGTTATCTGGAGAAGAAAGCAAAATTTCATCGCCGTATTACGGAAAGAGACATGCATCTTCTGCTGTTCTTTGCTCAAGGATTTTGTCTTGGCATCACCGGAAAACCATTGTTTCGAGAGAGAATCACTTGGAACCCTCATCACTTCATGTTCCCGGTTCTCATTCAAAGTCTCTCAAAGGAATGGGTACATCCCAAGTGGAAGGAGCGAGAGAAGCATAGAAACGTTCCAGAGGATCTATTCTCAAAAGAAGAACAGCACGTGTTGGATACCGTTTGGGTTGTGTACAAGGAGAACCATACATCTTTCTTGACCTCGCTTAAAAACAGCACGCTTTTCAACGAAACGGTAGATTCGGAGGAAAAGATGGTTTCGTTAACGAAATTACGCTCGTACTTTCAAACCCATTGGGTGAAACCAGAGTATGTGGCGAAAGAAAATGAGGACCTTACCGAATTAGAACGTGCTCAACAACTCTATGATAATCCACTAGCTAGACCGAAAACCAAAGCCGAACTCAAACAGGAGAAGCGAGAAAAGAGACAGGCGTTCTTTGGAATCATGGGAGTTTGGTTAAGCGTGTTGTTTCCGGTGGTTTTTGCAGGCGTCATGTTGTACGGCATCTACCATGCCATTAGCGATCATATGTCCTCTCAAACAGGGGTAAGTGAAGTTCACAAGCCCGTCATCGAAATCTTTACCGGCTATGTCACGGGGAAAGAACACATTCCAGGGAAAATCGAAACCGACTACATCATGGTACCAGCCGGATCCAGTTTCATCCAGGTACCAGTGGATCACAGTCTTCCCGATGAATACCTTCTTCACGTTGCCAAAGGACCCGAGGTGAAAACCGTAAAAGTGACTCGTGGATTGTTTACTCAAGTAAAAGAAGCGGAACAAGTATCCATTACCTTTCAAGACGGGTATGTTCAGTCTGTGAAGAAACCATAGAGCCCCTTATAAGGGGACATTATCGGGAATGATATTCCTGCGTTTAAAAAGGAGACGATGAGATGGTTCAAGTAAAACTGGTAAAAAATGAAGAAGAAGTATTGCCAAAGTCGATGATTGTGGTGGCCGAAATGGATGATAAAAGTGGAGTGTTTTCGGTTCAAGGAGGTGTAAATCTTCATGCCTTTGCGTATCATTGTGTGAATGCCGTAGAAGGGTGTATCGAAGAATTGAAAACCACGATTGCCCCACTCGCTCTTACGGATCCCAACGCTGGAGTGAGTACGCTAGAGGAAGCACAAGCATTGGTAGAAAAAGAGTTTCTGTCCATCTTACAAAACCTCTTCCTTCAAAAATCCATTGAATTGACTCTTCGTGAACCTCAAAAATAAAAGATGCCCTCCTGCTAAAAAACAGGAGGGTTTTCTTATGTCCGGTCAAACAGGGTTAGGCTTCGATAACAAGCAACCCATTCATGATTCGTTTCACCTGATCATCGTCGATTTCATGAGGGTGAAGAGGAGGATGTTGGTGCTTTTCTCGGTAGGATTGAATGCTTTCCCATTTGGTCCGTAAGGCTTTTTCCCTGCGAATGCCAACGGCTCTTACTTCTTCTTCCGTGGTAGCATACAAGGTTAATTGATTCTGGTGTATCCGAATGATGTCTTTTAAATCAGCCACATCTCGCTTGGTGAGTTCATCGAGCTGCGTATCAAGTTTTCCGAGAAGAATCTTATACATCGGGTCATCTTGTTCGGTACTTCTGACGACGGTATGATTCGCATAGTTTTCTTCAATGGCTTTAATGAGATAGCCTGCTAGATTTTGAACATCATCGGTCGCCACATCCTGGAGGACATATCGGATGTTCGCATCCAAGTAGTGGTAATCAAAGGTTTCAATGAGGTCGATGGCTTTCTTCTGACGAACGCCATAGCGAACCAGTTTATGTAAAATGTCTTGCAAATCCGTGGTGGTGGTATCAATGTCAATCTGAGGTTTCTTGAACTTCGGATTCTCATTGATGTAAAAGATAAACGAATCAATCTTTCTTCCTTTTTTCTTGTACACCTCGTATTCAAACACGATGTCGGTTTCTTTCTTCAGCTCTTTTTGGGCTTGGTCGAGTACCGATTCTCTAAAATGTTTCATGAGTTTGTATTTGTCATCTGGAATGTTTAAGAGATGACGCAAATCTTCCACTCGGATGACGCGAGAGGTTTTATAGGTTTTCCCGTCTTTCGTCACGGGATTTGAAATCCATTCTTTTTCTTTTAACAATTCATAGATTCGCCAAGAATACTCGCTTTTCAGTTTCAAGACATTGATTAAACGGTATTTCGTATAAGATCGCAAGTTTAAGAGAAATTGAGCCAATGCTTCTCCTAGTTGTATCCGTACCGTACCTTCTCCGTCATTGTAGGTAGAACGTTGCACCCAACTGATTTTGTCTCGTACTTTGCCATTTTCAGAGTGTATTTCTAGCACTTTTTTCTGTAATCCATCAATCGCTTTTTCGACTCGGTCATAGAAACTGTTGGCTTGAATTCCTATGAGGTCGGCTAGGTCCTTGACTCGAATCACATACGTTTTAAAGTCATGATCATCCGGTTGAACAAGAGCCACTAACGCAAAAATAATCCTTCTTTCGGTTAGGGTTAAATCTTGTCGCATGTTTATGAGTTCAGTAGATTGATTGACCCAATAGTTCGGTTTGATTTCCGCCTCTAAATCAAGAGACAATTGCTCATCGCTATAAGTCTCTGGCATGTCCAAAAAACTCCTTCGGTTCTCTTGTCTCCATTCTCAAATGGAGATCACTCTAGGCATTATCATACCGAAGATAGGAGAAATTTTCTAGTTTCTGTCGGAAAATGAAACAAAACTGCAATAAATCCAGAAAAAGAGGGCATATGTCCGTGAAAATGGGGCAATCCGAATTTCCCTAAAGGAATTTCGGAATCAAGAGGGGATTCAGAATTCTTTCATGTTATTATTCTATATTCTGTTTTTATTTCTGTTATTATTCTTGTTACTTGTTAAGAGAGTAGGAGATTCCTAGAGAGACAAGCCATTCAAGTCACATATGTCCTCTAAAGAAGGGCGTGAAGTCCGGCAAAAAAGGGGATATGTCCGTGATAAGAGGGTTCAAGTGTCCGGTCAAAAGATGCGATAGGTCCTCTTAAAGAGGGTGATATGTCCCCTAAAACAGGGGAAAAGTGAGGATACATCCCCTTAAAAGGGGCGATATGTCCCCTTTTTGGGGGTGAAACGGGAAAACCTTACTAATCCGAATTTCCAAAAAAGAATTTCGGAAGAAACCCGTGGTATAAAGGTATGTCCAAGCGACTTGATATATGACAAAAAGAAAAAGATTCTATGTAAGGAATGGATCCGAGCAGGAGTTTCAGATATGACCCGGTTTCCCCGGACATATCCGAATTCCTTTTTAAGGATTTCGGACTAACGATAGACCACAAAATAGAGGACATATAAAAAGAAATAAACCCCCTGCTGTTAAGCAGAGGTTGGAACGCCAAAGACGCTCCAGACATCGATGATGGTTCGGTACGCATCGAGAGTCTCAAAGATACGATGTTCGGCAATACCCTCTCTCTTTAAGAGATAGGGTATTTCTAGGAGTTCAAGTGTAAGTCCTACCTGATTTTGAATGGAGGCGGGAACGACATGTGGCTCGTAGCCTTGTAAAAACAGCCATCGGGCTTTTTTCGGCTCTTCTTTCCAAAGAATTTCAATGACAGAAGAAACCTCTTCTGGATGACACTTCAACCAGATGGATTCTTCCGTGGAAAGAGGCATTAACCTCTTATCGCCTTTGGATTTCCACAAGAGGTGCGCCGCATAGAGTTCTTCTTGCTCGATTCCAGCATATGATTGCAACTCTTTTGGCAAATGAGTCGGATTCTCCCCGGTTACATAGGCTTTTCTCTTTGCTTCGTTTGGAGAAAGTCCGTGATAGAGACGACGGTAGATTCCATCCCAATCAGGTGTTTCCACAGGTAGTGGTTCACATCCTGCTGCTAAAAACGTATCCACGAAAGCACTTGCTTCCTCGTACGTATGGATAGAGGGGCGAAAGACCACAAACGTCACCAGATTCCAGTGAAAAAGAGTCTCGGCGTGACCGTATCCCGGTTGCCAGAAGTACGGAATCGTGTCGCCTGTTTTTCGTTCAGAGGCACGAATCATGGAGAGAATCTCTTCTTCGTTGCCTCCCATATCCTTAAACACGTAAAACAAGTGATGTTTAGGAGCACCCTTTGTGGGATTTAACGTTTTCGGGCGAAGATATTCTTCGTTTTCGCCTCGTGGTACTTGGTAAGGAACCGGTACTTTTCGTTCCGTTGGTTTTCCCTTGTCCACGGTTTTCATGCGAACAATTCGAGGTTTTTGGGTTAGATCACGGTGACGACGCTTTTCGTAAGCCACTCGTTCTTCCTCACTCCACGGAAGCCAAACGGAAGATTCTCCGTACTCATTCAAATCCCAATCGGAATAGATGTCAAGATTTGGAATCGTCGTTTCCGCTTCATTGACGCGAAAATCAGTACGTAACACCAACGCTCCTACATGAGGAACATCTTCTGGGGTGACATCTTCATCGTTTTCGACCCATCCACACTCTTCTTTCCATACTTCTTTGATGTAGTGGAGGTCTTCAGGGGAAACCAGCTCCATTCCAGCTACTCGTTGAAAGTAAAGCGTGTTCTTCAGCAAGTAGATTCGGCCTTTCAGATTGTAACGAGCGAGGGATATGTCCGGGTAAACAGGGCTCCCACCTAAACAGACGGATTCGGTACTTTGAGCAAAGGCTGCTTTCTCTTCTTCTAATCGAGAAAGATAGGCTTGTTTCGTTCCCACTTTCCCTTTTGCCCCTTTCCAAGTCTCTTTTTCGGCTTCTGCGTCATGTAGAAACGGATTATACCAATCGAGGTACCGCTCTCTGAAACTTTTGACGGGCAAGCGGAAGTTCACATCAAAGAGAGAAGAGCGAATTCGCTTTCTGAGTTCTAAAATGGGAGCTGCCCACGGTTCTTTTCGAGTCAAAAAGTACTCGAGCATTTGATCGTCTTTTGGCATCATGCACAAGATACAGCCATTCCGACTCGTTCCACAGCCTTTTCGGTCGGCTTTGTCTACTTGAATCGGGCATTCCCCAGCATCCTTATACATCTTCTCGACTTCAATGGTCGAAACGCCCCACGGAAGTTTCGTGTGGGAGAGAAGAATGCCCCAAACTTGTGATTCTTGAATGGTCGCAATCGGGTGAGACACCCATTTCGTCTCATGCTCTTGAAACATGAAGGCTCCTGTTGGATTGTGCTTTCTCATGCTTTGTGCTCGAGACTCACTTTCTTCGAACCTGGTTCCCAAAAAGACCGTATAGGCACCGTATTCTTTCACAATGTCTTTTAAGAATTGCACTTGAGGTTCAATCTTCCAATCCCCGGTACACCAGCGATTCGGGTTTGCGGGAGTAGGCATGACATTTCCATGAGCAAGGACTTTTCCGGCAAACGTTCTCCATTGTTTCCCTGGTCGATTTTCCGGTTTGGTGAGGACCGCACGTAGGTTTAGGAACCCACGTAAGGCTGCGCTTTCATTTAGGGTGTTTACCTGAAGATGAACGTAACTCTTCATGAGGGGATGCTCCATTAACGTATCACTCGTTAAGACGATGACCTTGCGTGTTTGTTTGTGCAACGGGATCCGTTCATGCATCTTCCAGATAGCGAGAACCAGCAAGCAACTGTCTTTCCCGTACGAGGAAGCCACCACCCACGGGCGAGAGTTGGTTGGGTCTAGGTAGGCAGAGGTCAGTTCTTCAATGACCGGCTCTAGGACTGCTTGAAGACGGTCGTGTTGCTTCCGGATGGTAAGAACTTCATCTACAAGCGTGCCCTCAACGGGGTGAGTAACCATCCCGGCTGGAAAAGGAATCGCAGGAAAGACGGTCGCTACTAGACTATCTTTACACAAAAATGGGTCAGATTCGATGATCTGATGAGGGGTAGGAATCATGTTGTACGAGCATGATTGATTTTGTAGCAAACGTTCTGCCGTTAACGCATCTTGACTGTCGTACCAAGAAATGATGATTTCGTTCATGTTTTAGATCCCCTTCCTTATCGCATATCCATGGGTGTAACTATCTATATTATATCACGTTATTCATGTTTCATTCCCTATTTCTTGTATTGTTTTGGGTGATTTGTTACAATGAAAAGAGGAAAAATCATCATTCAAAAAAGGAGAGAATCTCATGAAGTCGTATCAAAACTGGATAGGGCTTTGCCTCATTGGAGGATTATCCTGTTTGCTCCTTTTCCTTCGCCCTGTTCAAGAGGACATATCAGACGGAGAGCATACATGGAAGTGGAAGACGTTCGCTCATCCACTTGGAAGTGTTACGGTGTTCCAACAAGATGAAAAGCCTCGTCAAATCCTCCAAAATCACGTCACCAGCAAACCCCTTGACATGAAAGCCTTAAAAACAAATAACCAAACCTTGTTTCATACCCTTCATGCCTCAGATGTCACCATTTGGCGACTCCCTTCTAAAAAGAAACCACTCACCCTCACGCAATCGTCTATTTCTCTACCGACATCCTTGAAAGGAATGCAAGTTGCATCCTTTTTGCCGGGAGAATCCTTTACCCTACTTGAGCGAAAAAAAGAAGAGGACGAATGGATCCGCATTTCTCATGACTCTGAAAAAGTGGAGACGTTCCGATTGAAAGACATCGAATCCTCCTTTTTTGAGCAACTCATTCCGGTAGGAGCAAGAGAAGAGGTAGCCAATTTTCACGTGACGCTACGTGATCATTCGTTTAACCTTTCCGTGTTAGAACCAAACCAACTCCCGCTTTGGTTTGATATTACGTTTTCTTACCAGAACGAAGAAGAGTATCATTTCACCGCTTGGTGGAATTGGGACAAAGGAACAGGAGTGGAGCTAAAAGGAGAAGCCTATGGAAAGAAAAAAGGAGAGACCATCGCTCGATTGATTCACACCTACTAGACTCACCAAAGAATAGGAGAGAGAACATGGAAAAACCGTTGAAAATCTTGTTGCTCAACCAAGAAGAACCAAAAGTGCAGCTCGAAACCGATGTCTGTTTGGTCATTGCCCGAACGAACGGGGAAGAAGAAGATACGACCTTCGTTCACTTTGAAAATATCTCGAACTTAAATGAGTTGTTCTCGCTTGGGGTGCTCATGTGGAAAAACATGCAGGAAGCAGCATCTTCCTATATCCAGCAACTTCACCCAGAGTGGTTTGAAGGGAAAAGTGAAGAAGAAAAAGCCAAAATCCTATCAGCCGTGCTGCAAAACCTCATCAAAGAAGCCCACGATCAACTTCAAACCCCGAATGAAGCCACATCTGAATCCTCTGAAACGGTTCATTAACTCTTGCGACATGCTAAAAGAAAGGAGCCTCCATATGAAATCCCTTCCTAAACTCCTCATTCCCGAACACGAAGAAATCCTTGAGATTTTCCCCGACAAAATCATCACCCGCACCGAACTTGGTCGACACACCTACAACCGAGCGTACTATGACCTCCCTCGGATCCCTTCGATTGGCACTTCCAGCGATTCATAAAATTTTGCAAAAAGGAGAAACTAACGCCAACAGAAAAAGGAGAGAACCCTGATGAATCCAGATTGGATTGCCTATTTAGTGTTTGGGGCAGGGGTACTGTTCTTCCTCTTGGCTCAAATCAAACGAGCACCGGATCTGGAAGAAGAACGAAACAAGTGTGGAAGCAAACTCGAGCAAACCTTGTTTGATGCCATTGCCAAAAGCGATTTGCCGCTTCCCACCCTTCAGTACAAACCCTTACCCAACCGAAAGTACCGCCTAGATTTTGCTTACGTCTTAGATGGAGGGCGATGCAAGATTGATGTGGAAGTAGATGGACCGCACCACAGCCTCCCTGAACAAATCCTAAAAGACCGGGAACGAGATACACTTCTCAAGAAACATGGCTGGAAAGTCATTCGCTTTAATCAAAACGAAGTGCGTTCTCGAACCGATTGGTGTGTGGAAGAAATTCGTGATCTTTTGCTCCTCTATGCGGTGAAAAACAAAAGAGATGTGAAAACCTTTACTCGACCACGAGCGAAAACCTCATGGTTCAATAGACGACTCGAATCCCCTTCAAAATGATGGGGATTTTTTAGTGGTTGCGGGAAATGTTTCGGTATAATAATGAAAAGAAGAAAAGGAGGAGAGAAGATGAGAGCACCGATTCCAGATGAAGAGATGAACCTCATTACCGATTGTGTTTATTGCGATTATTTAATCGAGGTGCTGGAGCATGATCAACAGCTCGTGTTCAAAAGTACGTTCAAAATCCCCGAAGCCTGGGAAGGATTCCTTGATGCTCACATCGGCCTTCTCCTAAAAGAACGAGGAACCCTCCGGAATTTGTGCCGAGAAAAGGGAATCAAAGTCATGGATTCTGTATGGGAAGAAGGGGAGTTTTTACGAGTCCCTTATACCGCTAGAGGCTATCAAGGGGAGATGAGGTTTTGGCGATTTGCCCTGCAGCTCGAAGGAGCAAAGCGATTAGAACAGATTTTCCTTCATCCAAACAAAACACCCTAAACCGAAGGGCTTAGGGTGTTAATAGGACTTCCGTCTCTTCCACATCTAGTGGAGTTCCTACATCTTTCCACCAACCATCTAAGCGAAACACCTCACAGTGTTTGCCTCGATCCACAAGAAGTTGAATGACATCCGAAATTTCGTACTCCCCACGAGAAGAAGGGAGCAAAAATGGCAACACCTCAAAGAAGGCAGGAGAGAAGAGGTAAAATCCAGCTGCGGCTTCTCGCCCTATATCCTCATTTGGTTTTTCGACGATTTGGGTAATGGCCATTCCGTTGGTTTGAAGAATCCCGTATCGGCTCGGGTCATCCACCCATCGAGTGGCTACTAGAGCATCTTGGCTCGAAAAGGATTGAATCATCGGAAGGAGGGGAGCATTGGTGAGGTTATCGCCTAACGCCACGAAAAAGGGGGCATGTTGGAGAAAATCTTTGGCCACCCCGACCGCATGCGCGATGCCAAGCGGTTCTTCCTGCATGAGATAGGTGAGGGAGACGCCGTATTCACGCCCATCTCCTAATAGGTCCTCTAAAAAGGGATGAGAGAAGGGACTTACCACCAAACCAACTTCACGAATGCCTGCACGGGTTAGTTGCTCCAGTGAATATACAATCATCGGTACCCCGTTTAAGGGGACACATGCTTTCGGGATGCTTTCCGTTAACGGATACATACGAGTGCCTTTTCCCGCACAAAGAAGAAGCGCCTTCATCAGCTCTCACCTCTGGATACTTGTAGGAAAGGGCGGTAACAGGCTGCGTCTTCTATTGGAGTAAACGCTCCATTTTCAAAACGAGAGGCTACGCCATCGGTTCCATAGAGAATCCAGGTGTAATCTTCTATCCTTTTGGCTACATGTACTTCTCTGATGATGAGAGGTTGAAGGTCATCGATCCCATTTGTAACAGAACGAGTGCCTTCTTCATTGAGATCCAGTACATGAATCATTTTCTTGGGTTCGTCTACATGAATGACACACGCGACAGCAATCTCGGTTCTGGGGATTTTGTATCGTCGGTACATGAGAAATCCTCCTTATCCTATTTGTTTTCCGAATGATTCTTTAATGGCTTTTACGATGAACGAAGGTTCTAAGATGCCCTCTAACCCGGTTCCTTTGATTTGAGGGGAGATGTTCATGTCGATGGCAAACAACAATCCTCGTCGTTTCGGATGAGGAATCAAGTCAATGGCAAGAAGCGGGATATTGGTGTAGTGGAGAAGGTTCTCGATGCTGTGAAATTCAGAACGGTACTGTTTGTAAGCGTGGGTATCTGAGTGAAGCAAGGTGATTTCGACCTCTCCCACATTGGAACGCCATTCCACAAATCGTTCGCGGGTCTGAAGGTACTCCATCCAGTAAAAAGAGTCTCCGATTTTTAAGCAACGATAGTGAACCGCTACATAGGCTTTCCTCTTTGGATGAAAAGGGGGTTCGATGTAGAGGCTTGCAAATTCATCCGGATGACAGCGTACCGCCGATTCATGGGGGAGTCGTAGTTTCCCTTCACCTTGATGGGCTTCTATATCCGTATAGACCACGTATTCCTTCTTGGTGAATCGATTCACAACATCTTTTACTCGACCAAATGGGGGGGTGCGAAATCCCATTCCTTGTAACCAAAAGAACATCTCAGGGCGAGTGAGACCAGAGCGTGTCATTCGCTTAAATATCGGACCTTCTGAGTCAAAGTGATGGTCATAGAAGTCCACAAAATCGCTATGTAATCGTGCTTTCATAGGGGTTCATCTCCTTCCTGAAAAAAACTTGAACATTCCTGTCAAGACGTTCTAAGATGAAGATAGAAAATCTTTGTTTACTAGAAATATTCCAGATAAAAGACCTCTCCACTGGCTCACGTCCAACCACGGAGACGGCTACCACCGTCATCCTTTATGGACTCACCACCCAAAATTTTAGTGAGTCAAACTAAGGAGGATTTTTTATTATGGAAAACTCAGTATTCTACAAAGGCTTTCGTATCGATGTCATGGATTTTAGTGCAATTGCTGTTAATTTACCTACACCTGTTCAAGTTGAAATTTTTCGTACTGGTGTTTCATGTGATGACATGGAACTTCCAAACTACAAATTCTCAACTGTTCAAGAAGGTCTTACAGCTGCTCGTAATCACATTGACACATTTTTGTTTACTCGATGCTAAGGTTTTTAGTCTGAATTTCCTTTGGAATTTCAGATCGGAGACGTTTATTTGTCTCCTCCCCCTTATGAGTCATTTGAAGAGACGCGAAGGGTACAATCACAATAGGATTCAGGCATGTCACACGTTTCACAGGTAGGGGTGATATTCACGCCTCCACACTCGAGACAACGGATGTAACAATCCTCATACTCGTGGCCACAATCGGCACATTCCACCATTGCCATTACTGTTCATCTCCTTAAGAGGAAGATTTTTTAATCGTTTATCCACGTTTCGGAAATGACTTCATTGCCTAATTTCAATTGAATTTCGATGTAAGACTTGGAGCCGTATTGTCCGCCCTTTTTCTCTACATCAATACTCAAATGTTTTTTGAGGTACTCTTTGACGATGTGTTCAATCTCTTTCTGTTCCATCAGAATTCACCTCTCATTATCTGGATTAGTTTAGTTGTGCAATCGAAATTCGTGACCACATGGACAATTCACTTTGATGGATTGTGGTTCATCCAGGTTGCAATAGAACCCATCCTGCTGTTGTTCAATCGAGTCGGATAGATAGTGCTTCCCATCCTCATCTGGTAAATCGGTACTTTTGTGGTGGCACCACATTCCGTACATTCTATCGAAATATGAATCTTCAAACCAATCAACTCCTACTACTGTCTTAATCTTGTGTATTACCTTTCTTCGTATACCACTACGGCTTTCTTTTCATTGGGGTAACTGATGCTGATTACGTTAATGTCAGGTCGATTGTATTTTTCAGAAACAGAATTGACGAACTGTTCAAAGGACATGTCAAATCTTTCGACGTAATCATGAAAACCCATCGTGCCTTCATCGACAATCCTAGAAGTTCTTTCCTCAATCGCTTGGCGTAACATAGTATCTTCCTTTCACATTTTTGTTCTAATCCAAGGGTTCTAAATCAAACCATCGAACCCATCTGTTTTGCATTTTTTCATTATAGACTCCAACGAATCCCCGTTTGTCACGTCTGGAAGTAACGACATACTCGCCTGTAAATTCAGGGTGATGGAGATTCTTCCAGAATACACGATCCCCAACTTCGAACCCTGTACCAAATAGCCACTTGTTTAGTTTTTTTAAGATGTTCATAGGTTCACCTTCTTGGAAGGATGTGTTTCAGAGTCGACCGTTTGACGACCCTCTAAGCAAGTAAAAAAGACAGCAAGGGAAACGACAACCCCTACGATGAAAACTGCAGCCCAAAACTCTTCCACGCTTGTTGTGAAAAACAAGATTCATCACTCCTAAATCTAATTTCAGCCATTCCATATCGGTTCAAGATGATGTTGATCGCAATACGTTTGATAGGCGTCTAACCACTCATGAGAGCAACCTAGTAAAGCGTAATCCTCATGCCATTCATCTCCGTATGTGTGTTTATACCATTCAACAAAAGACATCCTAGAATCACCCTTTCTTTTTGCATAAATACGAACGCTGTATTAGCCTTCTTCAGGATCGTTGTAATCTTCCCCACATCCCGTACAGACTAAGTCAATGAGGCTCACATATTCTCCGCATTTTCTATATGTCATTTTCTCACTCCTTTTTGAGATGTGTGAGTCGGTTAAGGAACTACAGTTTCGAACTAATCGCTAGAGTTTTATCCCATATTGTCAAATCGACCATCAACTTCTATTTCTTTTCCACAAGTTTTACACTGATATGTTCGAATGGAATATCTTACATAGCCATTATCTACTTCTCTGAACCCGACTTTTGTATACTCGTGCTTATGCTTTAATAAAGCAATCACCTTTTTAAACATCTTTTTCACCCCTTTACTTTTCAAATCGCATAGAATCCTGTTTAAAATCATCTAAAGTATAGTAATCCATGGTTTCCCCTTTATCGTGTAGGAAGGTAAAAAGAGATTTAACACTCTCAAACTCTTCTTTTGCTCGTTTAAAACAATGATAACGAAGATGCATACGCATTAACTGTGAGTGTTTATCTAATAATGCCCGTCTAAAGTCTATATCATCTTTATGGCTTCGATTTTTCAATTTACCGTTTTCAAGTATCATTCTGACCACTCCTTTTTTAGTTCATAATATGTGTCTTATACGAATCACTGTACCTCTATTGTAGCACAAAATGACTGTATTATCAATGAATAACGGAATAAAATAGAGAGACAAAAAAGAGAAAGGTTCGATTCCTTTCTCTTCATCTTTTTATGGGAGATATTGTTCCGTGATCTTCACGATGACCCCGTTTTGAATTTCGAGATGAAAAGGGATGTCATGGTAGCGTTTATCTTTTTTCATCACGTCGATGAATTGCTTAAGGGTAATCTTTTGATCCCACTGAATTTCACGGGTTTGTTCGATGTTGTACGTTTGCATGTAAATCTTCACGTTCGGGGAAACAGACAAGGTGCGAAGTTTCGGATTCACGTTTCGCATGTAGTAGCCATCCGGGGTTTCACACTTGCCGTTGACGATCGGGCAGTTTTTGTCTTTACCGGCTTCACGGTTCGCTTCTTCACCCATGAACCACTGGATGTAATCGGCTTTTACGGATACTTTGTTTTTGGCTTGGGTGATCCCGACTAAAAAGGCAGTTTCTTTCACCGTTTTGCTTTTGGCTGCTTCCGGTTGAAGGGCAGGGAGGAAAAGCAACAAGACCAGAAGGGAGAGGAACCAGGATTTCTTCAAAGGGCAAACCTCCTTAAAAATATCTCTACACTCTTTAGACGTAGAGGATAAGGGAAAAGATACAAAAGAAAAAAAGGTTATAAACCTTTTTCTTTCGCGTCTTTCCACATTTTTTTCACTCGTTCGAGTTCTTCTTTGGTATGAGGGGTAGAACCTGCATTCATTTCGTAGTACCACTGCAGCACTTCCGCTCGAGTTTTTAGGTTGTTCACGTGCCAAACAATGGTCACCATGTTCGGAACCTTGTCCTCAAACGCTTCCCGCTTATAGCCGAAAATCGGAATCTCGTTTGCTAAGAATCGTCTGAGAGCGGTAAGTCGCTGCAATCCATCGACACACACGTACTCGCCCACCCAATCTTTCATCCAGCCGGGATGATTGAAGTAAAAATCTCGACCCGATCTGCCTCCACGAAACACATATTCCACATAGGCAATCTGCTGTTCTTCGGTCCAGACGTGGCCACGTTGAAAATCGGGGTTCAGTTCAAGCCTGTCTTCCTCAAACGCACGCTTGAGATGGTCTTCTAAGTATCGCAAGGAAACATGAACTTGGTATCCGGCTTCTCTCGTCATTTGGGGAATTTTTCCGAATTGAGGCAATTCGGATACATCAAATGTAGGCATGATTCATCCTTCTTTCTTATTCAAAATAGGTTTCATCCCAAGATTCTTGGACATCTTCAGTCAATTTCAGGATGTTTTGGTATGCTGCATCCGGGATGACTGATTCCAACTCTACAAAATCTAAAAATGACTTTTCTCCTGCCTCCAGAGAGAAAGAGAAGGTTTCGATTCTTTCTAACACTTGAGGAGAGACCCAAAACCACTGTCCTTTGGCTAAACTATGCTGGATGGATTCATGAAGAAGAATGCTCTTTTCGTGCTCATAGAGGGTAACGGTCGTGTCTTCTAAGATGAGTTCCAAATCATCTCGACACTTGTGAGACGAAATACGGGAGTAGGCTTCCTCTATGGTGATGTTTTCTATGCGAAACGCCGCATTAAGTCGTTGTATGGGCAACGCAAGGTCGCCTCCTAAGAGGTCAGAATGGAGTCTCTTGCTTAAGATAGCCGAAAATCGTTCTTTTCTAGGGACGTTTAACACATCTTCTGGTCGGATTTTCGGGAAGATGAGGCAATCGGAGCGGGACCAGTTGGATTTTTTATCAACGCCCTTTTTCTTCACAATGAGGGTTTCGGCTTGTACTTCCACTACAATACCTTCTTGCCCATTGCCTTTGGCTAAATCCCCAGGTCGAATCGAATCGCTCTCCTCTGGTTCATAGAAACAACCATCTTGATAGAATACGAGTCTGCTCAATTGATTCACTCCTTCTTTCATCGTATAGGTGTTGCATACTTTCCTTCACCATAGAACGTCTTGAAGGGGCATTTCAAGAAAATAAATTCCCCCAAGTCTTTTAGACAGGGAGGGTCTGAACCGCTTCCAGTTCAAGAAGCAAGTGCTGTTCAATGAGAAGCCACTCGACGTGATAGCCAATGTGACGGTCATCAATGTAGACATCCGCCCATACTTTCGGCGAGTACGTAAAATCGTATCGTTCCCGTGCTTCTGGGTGCTGGTCATTGATGGCGTCAAACAAGTGAAACATGTCTTGTTCTTTTAAGAATTCTTTTGCTTGTTCTAACGTGTCATCGCTTCGGCAGGTCCAGAGGATGAAACGAAAACCTTTTCCGTATAGGCGAGAAAGAACCTCTTTGCAATGAGGGAGAAGGGTGAGGGCGTCTTTGTGGAAACCAGAGGCGATCGTATCATCAAAATCCACAGCGACGACGAGTTGGTTCGGTAAAATCGGCATAGGGCTGCCTCCTTTCTTATTTCCTTAACGGAAAAAAGATTCTTCTATTTTTTTTCAACGAGTTGGATGATTCCTACACAAAAAGCGGGAACCACGAGAAAGATGAGAAGGAACGAAAGCAAGAAGAAGGTTTCAACTGTGAGCATAGAAAGGCTCCTTTCAAGTAAGGATGATAAAACATAAGAAGGGGAGAACCTCTCCCCAAAATTCATTCAAACGAATTCGGATTACAACTCATCCACATAGTACCGTTTCACGGTTTCATTCGTAACGGTGATTTCAAAGGTGTCAAACCCTGCTTGTTGGACCATCTCTCGGATGCTTTCCACAGAAGGCATGGTTTTCATCGTATAGCCCTTTACAAAGGTCGGTTCCGCCGTTCCTTCTGCGATCTCCATCGCCTTGTAGGCATGAACGTCAAAGCGAATATCGGATTCCTGATCAAAAGGCTCTAAGATGTCTTTGATTTGATTTTCTGGAATTGGCAGAATGCTCATGGCGACAAAGTTTTCAGCGACAAACTCTTCTGCGTCGACGATATGCGTCACGATGCGGTACGTATTTCTTCCCGTGTAGCGGGCTTCTTCTGGTTCAAATTCTCGTAAAAACAGAACATCTCCCACTTTAAAATCTCGGTCATTCTTTCGTAAATCTACGGTCTTTCGTTTATACAGGTTGGCATGCACCAGCGCAGAATACGCTTCTGGCCACGTTTTCAATTCATGTATGGTTCTCATGAGGAGAACACCTCCTGTTTATTTGATTGAGATTCAAGTAACTGCACAAATCCTTTGACGGCAAAGAGAATAGACTCCATATGGTATTTCATGGTGTACAACGCGTCACTGTATTCAGGAAATCGCTGAATCGCTGCTTTGCAAAGAGGCAACACGTACGTTTCCGTTTCCACGACATAGGCTTTCATCTTCTCTAAAGAAAAGGCTCCGACCATGGTGGAGAGATTGTGACAGCGATCCGAGAGTTTCACAAAGATGGGTTCAAACCGCTCGCCGTTTCGTAAATCCTGATAGTACTTGTCTGTTGTCTTGCCGTTTTTTGATAGGAGTTCTAAATCGGAAATGATACTTGCGTCCATGTGGTGTTTATGAACCAAATCCACCCAATCCACCGGGCAATCTTCTAACACATCATGCAAAAAGGCTTCTGAAAGCAAGCCGTCATTGTGAATACCAAGGGAGACGAGGGAAGATGCCACTCTGGTTGGGTGAGAGATGTACGGTTCTCCAGTACGCCTTGTCTGACCTTCATGCAAAGTGGTTGCGGCGTGAATCGCTTTTAACGTATTCCAGTATCCATGTCCTTTGGCGAATCCTTTTAGGAAAATCAATTCTTTTTCATAGGGAGCTGTCGTCATGTATGTACCTCCTCCGTGAATATCGGTATGTATAGTGTATCACGTTACGGCTACATTATCAACGAATATCGGAATATAAAAAGAATAAAAACCCTGATTTCTCAGGGTTACGAGACAAGGTGTAGAGATGATGATGAGAACGGAAGTGAATTCTTTAGGTTGTGGTGTAGGGTGTACGTAGCTGGAACACAATATTCAATGGCTTGTTTCACCAAAGCAACCGTTTCAAGCGGTGTTATCCCTTTTAAGCAACACGTCTCCCATCTTGCAGATGACGTACTCATGATGAAGTAGGATAGAACAAGTGGAAATTCCTGTTTAAACCGCTTAACAATCTCTCCATAGTCTCTCGTCGTATGTTCATCGTGACGTAAGAGGTTGTTGAAGATACGCAAATAGCGAAGAGTGGCATCTTTGGAGGAAGTTGTGGCTCGTGTATGGGCGAGAGCCATTTTCTCTAGGAAAGAAACTCTTTGGTATTCCTTCATTTCCTCTTTCAGTTCGTTTAGGGTTTCCCTTAACCCTAATTCCTCTACAACACTCTCTAAGGTGTTAAATTCTGACAGGATGTAGAGTTTTTGAGATTTCAGACGGTACACCGTTTCGTTCCATGTTTGCATGAGTTGTTTCTTTCGGAGTTCTTGCTCTTGTTTTTGTATGTCTAGTGAATCCTTTCTCTTTTTCTCTTTGATCACACGAGCTCCTGACAGGACAGGAGGCATCGTAAGCGTCACACTAGATTCTGAAACAGGAGTTAATTTGTAAAGCCCTTGGGTGTCGTATACACGAAATCTTCCTGAAACCATGGAACCAAATACGGCACATGACAAAGCGGTGTCCGTATTCAAGTGAATTTGATACACTCGTCTCGTCTTAACGCTCATGACGGTTAAGTATTTGTAGCCTTTCTTCGTAACTTGGAACTCTCCTTTTACAATAGCCCCAACTTGGATTGATTTTTTCATATCGTTTCCCCCTAGAATAGTAGTAAAAAGAATGAAACAAGGTCCTTAACAACGAATAGAGAAACACCAAATCCATACGCCTTGAGTATCGAGATCTCCTTTCTTAATTTCTTTTATTTTACCATGAACAAAGGAATATGTAGAGAATAAAATAACAAAAAACCAAGAAGAATAACCTTCTTGGCTAAAGAGCGGGTGTATTCGAGTCATATCGAACAGGATGAAGTAAAAGGGAATAGTCCGAAATCTTAAAAAGAATTCGGATTGAATCCTCTTCCTGCAAACAAATGGGTAGCGGTTTCTTTCAGAAGAAGCATTAGGCTCGCTCTCCTCTTCGGTATTCCTCTAAGAGTTGCTGAATTTTAGCCTGTGTCTGAAGAATAGTCTCGAGGTTTCCTTCAATCGTTCCACCTGATGCTTTAATTTCATAGTAGTAGTCTTGTGGATCCGTGAGAGGCTCAACGACTTTCGAATGAAGAATGAGCGAGTTGGCTGGATAGGTGACAAACTGCCTTGTAGGGTAGTATTTTTCAACGGTTACCTCTTCAACCAGTTCATAGGCTTTGGAAATGCCTTTTAGTTTCTTCTTTTTCACTTTTTCCAGTTGGGGTTCGTAGTAGGAGAGGGATTTGTACTTGTTGACGACGACCAAAAGCCCGTCTTGGATGCGGTAAATGTCTTGAAGAGAGTGTTGTTGGATGATTTGCATTAACCATTCTCCTTTGGTTGTTCTACTGCCTCGCAGAACACTTTGTATACACGCTTTTTGTTTCGCTGAACCTCTTTTACTCCTTTGTAATGAGGGCAGCGGGGAACCAGAATACCTCGAGAGCTGGTTAAGATACAGGTGCAACGTTGCTCAGGTTCACCTGTTACCAAATCTTTGTGAACGTAAAAACCGACGAGACGTTGAATAGGGCAATCATTCTTTTTGACAGCCACTTCTTCAGATGTACCAGAAAAGGCACACATGGTTGCAAGCACTTCTACTTTAGGGGATTTGGGCATATGAAATTCCTCCAATCATGGATTATCTTGAACTGCGACGTAAAAACCAAATGACGGCTAAAAACAGAGAAACCGCAATGGCTCCCCAATAGAGAATGGTTCCAATCATACAATGTTCCTCCTTTTCGGTTTAAAAATAGTGGGCAACCTCAATCCAAGTGATTGAACTTCACATTCTACTCTCCCATGACCTTCTCGAAAGGTGCGACGAATGGCTTGGTGGACATCCGCCCATGATTTCCCATTGCGATAGTCATAGTGTTGAAGAATAGAGAATTCTGTGATTTTCCTAAACAGAAGCCAAGCAGCGACGTCCTTGAGATTAGGTGATTTGGTTGGCATGATGAATCCCCTCCGGTAGATACACATACTTTCCTTCACAATAGACCGTTTCGGCTTCCCATATGGGCTCCCCAGTTTCTAACACTTGAAAGGTATCGGTGTAGTAGGGATTGTATGTGACAGGAATAATGTGTGCAGGGAGAAGAGTATTGGAAGATTCATAGAAACCACGTACAAAGGCATGTACCGCTTTTCGTTTCTCTTTGCGAACGCGTTCTCTTCCAGAGACGCTTACCACAAAGGAACAGGCTGACAACTGCACAGTTTCGGCATGACCTAACACATGTCCGGTTTTGGCGTCACGAATGGAGTAATTTCCTGTATGTAAGTTACGGTAAACCTCTACGAGCTGTTGAGGAGATACGGTTCTTCCCTTATAGGATTCCATTCGCAATCCACCTTCTTCTTAAAAATCTAGTACCATTATTGTACCACAATGGAGTTACAATGTTCAAGTTATATACCGTTATTCATTGAAAAGAAAAACCATTCATGATAGAATAAGAGAACAGAAGGAGGGGAAAGAGATGTCACGATCTCAAGTGGAGTTGATCGAAGTCCATACGGCTTGTGAGAAGATTCGTCTCCATTTAGCGAAAGAACCTCTTCACGATTTGACCAAGCAAATTTTAGAAGCCTGTTTGGAAAGACTCCCAACCGGGCAATACTCCCTCGATGATCTTCACACCATCCTTCATAATCACACACATTTTCCCAACTACGATGAACTTTCTCTCATTTTTGAAGAGGTGTTTACAAGCGTTCATACCGCTATGGATAAATGGTTTTAGGATTTATTTCAAGAGAATAGGAGGTAGAGTGATGAAGAAAAAATGGAAAACCGTGTTGATGATTGCTTCCCTTGCTACGGCTTTTGGGTTAGGTACGTTAACCGATGACTTACGTGCCGATGCAGCCAAAAAAGTACCTGATCGCTTCAAAACCTTGAAGCACTATGATGAAACCGCCTTGGTTGAAGATGTGGAGACCAAATGCCAATACTTTTACACGATTGGGGTTGGAGGAATGGCACCGGTGGTCATCAACAAAAAAGGAGACATTGCGGGCTGCAAAAAGTAGCCCTCTTTTCCTCTTATTTTTCCTTTCCATACAAATAGAAAAGAAGATTCTTTTCCCTCTGCACAAGAGGTTATCCATCGGTCCGGGAGAACGATTGAAAAACCGCCTCTTAGAAGGGGATGTCAACAATTGCGTTTGCCAGTAGTTGGTTGACTCCTCACCAATAGGAGTGACACTGGCCGTTAGAGGGTGGCGTCCTATTTCCCAGCGAACCTACTTAGAGGATTTATCAAAAATTGGCAACCTCTAATGGTTCACATCCCGTACGCGAAGGATTTATCCTTGGCAGACATTCGTTTGGTGAGAAACCCACTGGTAACGCGCGACCTGGGCAGTGGTTGGTTTCTATCTATAGAACCAACGAACGAATGAACGAAGCGACCGCCCATCCTATACGAAAGGATCTCGTTTTTCTGTCCCCTTAACAGGGGCAGAACTGTTCGCTCCCAACCCTCCGACCGAAAAGGGGGAAGGGAAGGGCACTACCAAACCTTCATCGAAGAGCATTAACCCTCGGTTCCAAAAAAAAGCCTCTTATTCTTAATTCCAAAAGGGAATTAAGATTGCGAATGAAACACACTCCTTATGCCTGATTTCTTAAGATTTCAGAGCTATTCGACGATTTTAAGGAGGATTATACGATGAAAATGAAAAAGTTGTTCAAACGTTTAGCGGTACCTTTTGTATTTGTAAGTGTGTTAGCTGGTGGTTTTGGAGGGAATCAACCTACACCTCCTCAACCTCAAATTCCTGTTGTGGATATGAGTCTTCACCAAGACCTCATGAACCAAGCCATTCAACAGCAGCAACAAACTTTCGCAAATCTTGAATTCAATGACCAGAGCGAAGAAATCGTCTCACAATTTCAAGAGATGCAAAACATGGATGCTATGGATGTGGATACTTCTATGGACATGAACATGGACATGAGCACCAACATGAACGTTTGGCCTTAATACGCCTGACGCTTTCCATTGGAAGACTTATTGATGTCTTCCTCCCCTTATCTTTTTATTATGAATATCGTGATTATTTATGAATGTTGTGATAAAATATAAGTACCAAAATGAATGTTTCGTACGACGATAAGGGAGGCGTTTTAATATGTATCAAGTGAACAAGTTTGTTTGTGAAAGACAGTTTTCTCACGAAGTATTTGTAGTGGGCGGTATGATTAATGTAAACGTTCGAAACCAAGAAGGCTATATTGATTTTGGATACTGCATTCCGACTCTTTCTTGGCCACGTGATGAAGCGACTCAAGATGTGATGCTTGAAGACAAGTTCCATTTCTCCACTCAACAAGAATGGGTCAAACCGATTCTTCGTCAATGGATGAAGAAGCATAAAGACCTCATTGAGACATCTCTAAACGAGTCTTTGGTGCTGGTGTAAGATGTACACACTTTTGTGTGTGTATGTCGTCAAACGCACGGGTCACAAAGGAGTCATTCTCATCGAAGAGAACGATCCACACGAATTAGTCCTTCAACTCGATCAGGAGTTGAAACTCACCGCTACACAACATGAATCTCCCCTCTATGTTCAACTCCTCTCTTAAGAGAGGATTATCCCATTTCAAGGAGGTTTTGAATATGAAATACGAATTCAAGCGAGTCAATCCCAATCAAGTACAGGTGTTTTACGAAGACGGCGGGTATCAAATGATGACGAATGAAGAGTTTGCCGCGTTTCTTAGTCAAGAAAGTAACAAGTTGCAGGGAATTTCCTTTAATGAACAATTTACGTCATTAAGGGATCAGTTGAAATGGATGACGGATGTGTTTTTAGCTGCTCAAGAAACTGGAAGTTCCATTGCAGGAGAACGAATTGAGGTGCAGATTTTGGAGGAAGCGGTAAAGGAAGAAGAAGACGGACTTTCCATCTCTGCCAAATACAAAATCATTCACCCGTCGGGAAGACGAGAGGGAGATGATATTTCCTTTTCAATCGCAGGGGTCACTGGAGAAATTGCTCCTCGTATTCCTTTCATTTTTCCTACCTTACTTCAACTGATGTATAGTGGGGTTCATGCCACCAAAGCAGACAAACGTGCCCTGTTTGAGGCCTACGGCGAACCAACTCCAGAAGCCTACCGGGAAGAGGAGGCAACACATGTCTAAAGAACCGCTTAAAGACGAATCCCATCCCATCTTTCAACGGATTGAAACCCTATTCCATTACATCGGATTGATTCTTGGAATCATGCTGGTAGTAGTGGCTATCGTCACGATGGTCATGACTTCAGATTACAAGTATCAACATTTCGTCTTAATCGGAGTCTCCATTGTTTTTGTCTTTCACTTGTGGGTTACGTTGCCTAGAGATGTCCGGCTTTCAACCCGATTAGAGAAAAAGAAAAGAAAAAACGAAGCATAGTTTTTGACATAGCACCTACCCATTCGGGAAAGGTGTTTTTTTTTGCAAACCTTGCAGCAAACCTTCCGATCCTCTCGTCTAATAAAACGCAAGGGGAAACATGTTATGCACCTTTGAATTTCACAACCGAGGTGCTTTCACACCACCTAAAGGAGGATACACCCTTGAAGAAAACCCCCATTGTACTAGCAGGCATCGCAACGGCTCTCTTGCTGACGGCTTGTGGAACCAACGTAGAAGTAGAAGAAGTGAAAGATGGCACCAATGGTTCTGGTGTAGTCAAAGAAGTGAAAGTAGATCCACCTGTAAAAAGCCCGGAAAAACCAACTAACGGCGATGAACTCATGTTCATTCCCGAACAAAACCTCACCTACACGGTGAACGGAAAAACGGTTGAAGAAACCGCCTTCCGAATTGGAAACAGTGATCTTGGGCTTTACGTGTTGCCAGAATACCAACTCGAGCAAGAAGAACCGGGGAAATCCATCATCATCCACGGAAAAACAGGGGATATGATGAGAATGGAAAAAGCCCCAAAAACCACAACAGAAGACATGCTTGCGGAATTGAAAACTCGAGCGGAAGCCGTATCCAAAGACGTGTTTCACAATGAAACCGCCGGTACCGATTTAGACGGAGCGATTCACTACAAAGCGTACCACGGGGAAGAAGTGGTGAACTTCATCTATCTGCCGGAGCAACAAGCGATGTTGACCATTTTTGACCAAAAGAGTGCAGAAAGCATCGAACCGCTCGTCGCCATGGCCAAAACGATTCATTGGAACGAGTTTCAAGAATAAACCCCAAGAGTAAGAGGAGATCCTCTTGCTCTTTTTATTTCCACAAACATTGTATGAATAAAGGTATTGTTTTATAATAAAAGTATAAATTGTTTCGTTTCGTGCGAAGAATTAGGCATCTGAAATCCTTTTCGGAATTCAGAAAAAAGGGGAGATATAATATGGAACTATCCTTTCTTACTTCAGGGAATACTCGTTGTGTCTATGAGCATCTCACGACACCAGCTCGTGAAGGAGACATCATTCGATTACCCATTCAAAAGACGGATTCTCCGACTCATCGCTTGTTTAAAAACTTTAAGGTTGTCAAATCATCCTCTTCATTCGTCATCTTAGAGAAAACCGCAAATGGAAACAAGACTCTCCGCCATGACCAGTACATCACGTTAAAAGAAGTGTCGTGGAATCCTCTCTATCGCTTTGTGTATCTTCTTCATCAACTTACTGAACGAGTGGATGTGTCTTACCGGTTGCTTGAAGTCATTCCGGTCTGGAACGCCGCTCTTTTGAAGAACGTAACCATTTGGGAACTTCCTGAACTTGTCAAAAAAACCTCTATGCTGCCAGAACATGCAGAAGAATGGGCGCTCTTAGAGGAAGCCCTTTACGCGGAATTTTACGAGTGGGAATACCAAGATGCGTTGATTCAATCTTTACATGGTCATTTGGAACTTCTTCCAAAAGAATCTACAGAAGAAGATCATCGAGTCGAGCGGAAAGCACTTCAAAATTGGATTGAGAACCTACGAGAAGACACTTCGTTTGCAAGTGAAATTGAGATTCGACTGAAACACATTCATGCAGGACCAACCGTAAAACCACTTCTCACAAGACTTAAGGAAACTTGGCAAAACACGAAGGACAATGCCGAATTTAAACTCAATCAACTCTACTCTAACGCCTAAAGGGGGAATTTGGATGTTAGGCCTCACATTTCTACATCAAGATGGAATGTTAATTCCATATGAGCGGGTGAATGAACCTTTCTCTATTGGAGACCTTGTTCAGAAAAAAGATTCCACGTTGCCTGATTTTGATACATACCTTAGTGATCAATACGTCTATACCGTTCACGGTTTGACGTTTGACTCTGGTGTGCAGCAAATCATGGCTGAAAAAGTGGGGGTGACGGTAACCATCCCTGAACATCACTTAAGTCTGTTGCGTCCCATTGAGTGGAACGGAAGAATTCGGTTTGTCTACTTGCTTAGTGTGTTGCGGGATAAGGCGTCTGGTGAGTTTACCCAACATCTCACGACTCTCATCAACCTCATGTTCATGGTAAACCTACCGATCAAACAAATTCCACGAGAATACAGCGTCGATAAACCACTATCTCCAGACTCGATAGAAGAGTGGGAATTCATGATGGAGGAGTTGTTCGCCGATTGGTATGAGTGGGAAGAGCGGGAAGGAGTCATCCAGTACGCAACCAACTTCCAAGAACGCCACTCCAACGCTCGTATCGCGAACGTCATCGACCAACTACTACCCCTTCTTCACAACCACACCAAGTCACTTTCTACCATTGAAGAAGAGATCCAATCCTTCCCCATGCCTGCTATTACGAGTGGGTTAATAAGGGTAGGAAAGAAAAAGGCTCAAGAAGCCATTGAAACCTTACTAGCCTAAAATGGCTTTCAGACTGAGAAGAATAAGGGGGATTACCATGCTAACCATACAAGAAATTGAGAGTTTACAAGACTGGTTGAAACTGAACAGAGCTCCTGCGATCCATCGAGCGAACCTTCTCATCCTCATTGATAATGGTCATTTTCCACACCTACATGACGAAGAAGAGTTAAAAGGGCTTTACGAAGAGGTACAAACCTTACGTCGGGGATTGAATGCAGAAAAGGCTTGGAAACTCTTAACCGCTTTAGAGAAGGGTAAACAAGAAAATAAGGACTTGGCGGAAGCCTTGCAAATGAATAACCAAACGGTTGAACTTCTTTTGAAGGAAAATAAGGAGTTAAAAGAAAAGGTGAAGCGTTACGAAGAGAAGGGAGAATAATAGTGTGTTTCATGCATGTTCAGGAATTTCTCTCCTATTGGGCAAAAAAAAGAAAACGGAGCAATCTCCGTTTTTCTTATTTGATTTGATAATACACGCCTAGAATTTCTTTTAGTAAACGCAATTTCACGTTATCTGGGGTCTCATATTCTCCGGTGATTTCGTTATAAACCCGTTCCTCTGGTGCAAGCAAGTAATAGGCTCGCTGCTCCACTCCGATTTGATCCATAACCGCAAGCAAAATCCGCTTCATATACACTTCAAACCGTTGAACCTCTCCGGGAATGGTGTGGTCTACCTGAAATCCTTTGATTAACGTTTCAATCGCTTTTATAGCCAGTTCATTCACATCATCTTTTTCTGAGTATCCATCCATCTCTGAGGTGATTAGGGGTTCCAAGCAAACGCTCCTCCTTATACGGTCTTTTTACCTATATTGTACGGAAAAATAGGAAAAAAGAAAGAGGTTTCACCCAAAAATCAAAAATAAAAAGACACCCGATGAAGGTGTCTCTGCGTCATCCTGCCTATAAAGCGTTCAGACGGTTATTCGTTTCTCATCAAACCTCTCTTTGGAATCTTCCGAAATTCAGATGATTCCAGGAACATCTTCAAAGAGTTCATTGATGTCTTGCTGCTCAATCAGACGAGTCAGATACACGGCTAAATCCACCGTATACGGTCGCCAATCAGGGTCATCCAGCAAGAAGTAGGGAACTCGGTAAATCCGGTTCTTCATTATCTCGCCAATAAACCAATCCCGGCGTTTGTCTTTCTGCCTATACCATAACCAGAAGTGGTGGGGTCCATCCACCTCAATGTTTAAATGGCGATAGGCTAATGGGAGTTGGCAATCCAGCGTACAACGGCTCACCGGAACTTGTAAATGTTCCTCTCTGATTTTTCGCACATTGTAATGCCTTTCGTAGGACCGGTTAAAGTCCTCAAAAAATTTGGTTTCTGTTACTGAGACGGGTGCTACGAATTTCGTCTGCGATGTTTGGTCTGAATCTTTCAACATTTATCACCTCACTCCATCCTATGAGGGAAGGAATGAGTTTAGAACATAATGTCTTATAAATGAATATCGGAACGGTTGTCCCTTGTTATGAATAACGGTATGAAATATAATAGAGGTAAGACCTTTTTGTTTTGACTCGATAAAGAAGGATCATTTCAGATCTTAGGGGGAAATGCCATGATTTTTACGTTCTGGTTACACGATGTTGATTCAAGAGAAGCGGAAACATTGTCCATCCCTGCGGACACTCCTCATGAAGCGATGCGAAAGGTGGAGGCTCTAGCAGAAAGTCGAGCCAAATCCCGCTCCACGCTCATCCGTGTGTATGTGACAGACATTCCAGCTCCGGTTCATTCGACAAGGGATTGGAGACTACCATTCGCGTATTGGGAAGAAGAACAAATTCAAATTAATCTGATTAGTCCGAAATTCTTTCAAGAAAGAAATTCGGATACCCAAAAGGGAATTCAGATAGCATAAGGGGGAATTAACCATGAAAATCACCATCATTTCTGCACTTAACCACTTACTTCTTCGCTACAGTTGGTCCAAACAAATGGAGATTCGCATCCATGACATCCTTGCTGCCACTCGTTCTTCTGGAGAACAGGGATACCAGGAGCGGATGATGTACCATCGTTCCGTGCCTAGCCCATCGGTTCGACACACGATGGAACTCATTCACGCTTTTGTAGAGTCTCACCGAGAGGAAGTGGCTTGATGAATCTAACCAAAGCCGTGGCTGTTGTATCCTACTCCTTCGTTTAAAGAAGGACTCCAACACTATTAATCTTTTTCCTATAAGGAAATAAGACTCTAAGGGGGAATAAAAGATGGGTAAACCAGTAGAAGACAGAGTTCGTTTTGAGATCCGTAACGACGAGGGAATCGTCATGGGAAATGCAGACATCTACCAAGTAAGAGAATTCATTGAAGCAGCCCTTCTAAGTTCGGAACTTCAATTCCATCCGACTCTTCAAGAGTTTTGGAATGAAGATACAGAAGAACTAGAAATCTTCATGCATTCGGATAATTGGGAAGATGAAGAAACTCAGGAACAATATGCGGAGAAAATCAAAGAGTGTGAGGATTTAGGGTTTTCTCACAGCGATGATTCGGTCGCAACCGAAAGCATCCTGAGCTACTTAGGGTTGAGTATCCACTATACGCATATGGTTGAGGCTTAGTGATTCTTGTTTAAAGAAGGACTACAACGATACTTAAGGAGGAAAATCCAAATGTCATCTAAAAAAGACTATGAAACGACGCTCATTACCCTTACTCAAGGCGGAAAATCCGATTCCATTACCAAAAAACTCATCAAGATTCAGATTCAGACAGAAGATGCCCAACTAAAAGAACATCTGGAAACCTTTCTTTCCATCCTTAAACAGATGGAAGGTGCTCCTCGTTCAGCCATTCAACAACGCTCTCTTGCCCTCAAAAAAGCGAGTTCGACCCTTCGTGCTTACTGCCAAGAGGTGTTGAGAAACACCAAACCACAATGGCAAATTCTTGCCGAGCGACATGGATGGTCACCTCCTGTTGCGAAGGCCGTAAAACGAGTGAAACAACCATCGCCGTTTGAAATGGGAGTCGTTCGAGAATTGGTAAAATAAGAAGGAAGCATCTCTTTGTAAGACCTGTCCTTTTGAAGGAACTAGCGCTATACTATTTTCATATTAGGGGGTAATCATATGAATCCATATAAACGATACCAAGAAATCTTACCAAGTTGGGAACTTGAAGACACAGGTGGTCACGTATTGGTTTTTTACAAAGAAGTAAAAACCGAAGATGGACAACCGATCCTTGTGTCCATGAGTGATGATTGTGTTTGCTACTGGCAACATAAGGAGTCAGGCGAGTTGGTGAGCCTTGAACAATACAAGAGCAATCAAGTCTACTATGATGAACACGGCTATGATTTCCAACGAGTCTTGTTGGAGACAGGCGGAAGCATCCTGGTTCCAAATCCACTCTCTGTGGATACGGTACGTGACTTGCAAAACGATTTCTCGACTTTACAATCTGAATTCCAATAAGGGATTTCAGACTAACAAGGATAAGGGGGATTTCCGATGAGTGACATCTGCATGGCAAAAGACTGTTCTTTCGGTGGTTTTGTAAACCTACTCGATGATGGAGACAAGCGAATGGTGCTTTGTTTGAATCATTCGGCGGTATACGGCATGGATCCGAACCTTCTCGAATTTAAAGAAGGATTCCCGCTTCCAAGTGAAGGGCTTCCGAACCAAGCCTGTGACGGCTGTGGGAGAGAAGGGATGACCTTCATGGAGAAGGTTCCAACCGAAGAAGACGTCGTGTGGAACCTTTGTGAGGAACATACGCGCAAACTGTTCCGACGCAACCTAGAACCAGACGTGTATCATATTCTCGTCAAAAAGCATGGATTGGTGTACATGCTTCACGAAGACTTCTATAACCCTGAGACAGGTGAAGCCATACAACCAATTGAATAGTCCGAATTCTGTTTTGACAGATTTCGGATAAGTTCTCGAAAGGAGCCTAATTAAGATTCATAGGCTCTTTTTTTATGGATACACACTTGCAGAATTTGTCGAAAAGTCTTTTAAGGAGTTTCCATTTTTTCTAAAAACAAATACATGTGCTGAAAAACATCAGCCGTCAATTAGGAAATAGGGGGAAATTTCTATGAAAAGACAAATTGGAAGAAACGTGTACACAATCGGGACACCAAGGTGGAGTCGTATGAAGTGGGGCATCATCATTGGAATTGGAGACCTGAATCATTACATTGTACAGTATGAATGTGGCAGAAGAGCATGGATTCATAAAGAGCGAGATATTCTCTTTTGGAAGTAACCATCAGTATCCAAAAAGGATAAAAACGAAGAAAGACTTCCTCAAGAGGAAGTCTTTTTCGTAAGTCAAATGAAGTCCGACTGTCTCATGCCCACATAGGCAAGAGGGTTCTTTTGATAGGAGGTTCCTTCTTGGATGAACGCTTGTAGAGATTCTCGAGCCTCCAAAAACGTACCTTGAACCGCTTCCCACACTAAATCAGCGACCAGATCCTCACCAGATGGAGCAAGAGGGAATGGAAACAGCTCCTCGTTTTGGAGAAGGCTTTCCCAAACATCTTGAAAAACCGTGTCTTCTTGCATCGCAGGAAATCCATCTTCCAGGTACGTGAACGGATCCTCTTCATACACCTCTAAGATGTTAGCGGATACTGCTTCAATGATGGCTTTCACCTCTACCAGTGGAACGACTTGCATACTTTGAATGACTCTCTCCTCAACTGCCATACGAAACGCCTCCTTATCGAATTCATCTGAATCTATTCCTAAATCGTCGAAAATCAATTGGTTGTTACCTTAAGCATAGAACAATTACATTCCGTTATTCAAGAAATATTACTTTATTATCGGTGTTATGATATAATATGTGTATGTTTTAAGAATATATGCACGAAATAAAGGGAAGGGGAATAAAAATATGATTCTTTTAGTTCTATTTGAAGAAATTCACCCGAAAACGAAGCAAAAAACCGGAAGAATGCTCGTTTCTCATGGCATTAATACGGTCACCTTAGAAAACGTCGCGCTTCCGCAAGAGCCTCCAAATGAGTTAAATGCAAGATGGCATCAAGACCTACAAGGCTGGATTCTCGACTAAGCAACGGACTAATCATTTCTCAAAAGGGGCGATGTGCATGCAAACGATGGACTACATCCAAAATAAGATTCAAGGGATTCGTGAACACGTGGCAAAAGGAGTATCGAGAGCGGGAACGAGAGTATCGGTCGTCACTGATCAATCTTCAGTTCACCGATTTGGCTCTCTGGTTCAACTTCATGGATTCTTTCTCATCCAAGATGCCAGAACAGGAGAGGTGATTCAAAAACAGATTTGCGACATGGTGTATGAAGCCGGTAGCGTGAATCTACAAGACCTCTATCCGGTCATGCTGCAACTCGAATGGTCCGGCTGTCATGCCTCAAGAGAAGATTGGCTTCTGTTGGATCAACATCTGCTATCTGAAATCGAAAGAGAACAGCAAACCTCATCACCAAAGAAAATTCCTCTAGGCATTCACTAAACCATACCCATAAAGGAGAGATGAATATGTTTGAAATCATTCATAAACTCTACGAAGTTCTGAATCTGGTGAAAAAACTGGAAGCAGGATACACGTCAGCGAATCCAAAGGCGATGCTCGTATCCTATGAAAACAAGGTGTACAAAATGACCCTTGAAGAAGTGGGAGAAGGCAAAGTGGAAGATCATATCAACACTCTAAAACGATAGGAGCGATGTTCAATGAACCTTCAATCAAAACTAAAACAAATGGGTCCCATTAAGTCCCTGAAATTCACGGAATTCTTTTTGGATGAGCAAGGTCAACATGTGTATACGTTTCATTACCGTATTGCACCTGAAGCGGGTTTAAGCCATGGCAACTACCCTACCTTTGCAAAAATCGAAATTAAAACCAAAAACCCTATTACTGTTGAATCATTAGAAAGGTTGCACAACGAGTATTTCCGATTGGAGACCGCTCTAAAAGGAGATTTTAACCCGGACTACATTACCCCGATTTCCAAAGAAGAGTATGACCTTGAAACCGTAGAACCACCAAATTCCAACGAGTAATCCTAACCAAATTCAAGGAGTGATTCTCTTGAATAAAAATTCGTTTAATAAACTAGCGGGAACCCTCATCATGGGCTACACACATGTATCCTCCCTTACTGGAAATGAGAATGATGGTTCCGACATGTTTCAAAAGGATCCGAAAGATAAATCCCTGTACTTCTTTAGTCCGATGGAAGAGGTCACCGATGCGATGACGCTTGCTCAGAAGATGAGCGAGGCCCATGAAGTGGCCATCTATCTGGATGGGGGTGAAGTAACGGTTCATACCATCTCGAAAAACAAATCCATCCCTTCTTACAACGAAGTCGTTTCCTCCTCTTTGCCGTTTTCCATCACTCTTTCTTGCTTAAAAGCAAGTGGGATCGATGTCGCTTCTCTGTTAAAAGAGTTAGGGTACCAATCATAAATAAAGGAGGATGATTCTCATGAATCGTTCAAACATGAATGCAGTCACCGATAAACAACGATCCCTGATTCAGAAGATGGAACAATTACTCGACGTCACCTTCACCGGTACTACCAAACAAGAAGCCTCTGCCTTCATTACTCGTTACATGGAGGAATACAAGGAACAACAGGCTTTTGTGTTTGATATGGTACACAACGAAAATCATTACTAATCTGAATTCCATTTGGATTTCAGACGAATCTACTTCAGGAAGGTGAATAGGATGGCCAGCAAACCCAAATCAAGAACGTTCATCGTGCTTCGTCGCGGAAGAAGAAACGGTCGTTGCATGGGAATGGGGCGATTCAAGGTCGGAGCTCGACATGCAAAAGAAGCGATCCAATTGGTGCAAGGGGTTGTCGGAAAACATACGAAACTACGAGTCTACTATGAAGACCCCACCAAATTCATGCCTCACGGAATTGTCATACGAGAATGTTAATAAGACTCCCAAACCATATTTGAAAGGATGAATCTAATGAGCAATCAAAATACAAAACCAGCAATTGAAGTGAACGTGGGAGGTCTGAAGTGTGACGCTCCTGGTTGTGATTTCATCGACATGTCTATCAAAGTCGAAGACTATGAGCAATGGGTTAATGCTCCATGTCCGAAATGTGGAGGCAATCTCTTAACCGAAGCGGATTTCCGCAACGTGAAGTTCCTTCTCAAGATGGCGGAGATGGCCAACAAGATTCTTCCTCCAAGAACACAAGATCCAGAAGCCACCATGTCGGTCAAGATGAATGGAACCGGTGAGATGGAGTTTGACATCAAGGAATATACCAAACACTAATAATCTGAAATTCTTCGAAATTCAGACTTTAAGGAGGCTAAAAGATGAATCTAACCAATTTTAAACGTTTCCGAATCAATGATACTCATACGTTTGTCGATGTCGAGGCTTGTGGGGGTCACTCCTCTTACGGACTCAAGTTGGTTGCCTATGATTTTGCGAATGAACGAGTAGAAATTCGCAGGAAAGACAAACAAACAGCCATGTTTGTGCTCAAGTATGAAGATACCGAGATTCCGGACTATTGGAAGGATGCGGAGATCATCTTTACGACCGCTCCTCAACCACAAAATCCATAAGAATGAAGGGGGAATCTTAATGAGTATCAAAACCATTGAAGAGTATTTGGTTAAAGCAGGAATCAAAGCAGACGACACATTCTCGAAAGAGGTAGCCATTCGAATCGTTAATGAACATGTGCTTCCCATTTACAAAGGGAGAGTAAACTTAACCGAAGAAAAAGACTCTTTTACGGGCTATGAGATTGCGGGCAAACTTCATACAATTCATCGTGTTTTTGTCGAGGAGTTTGAAAAAGCCATCGAAGAAGAGGAGGAGCTGGCATGATTGATCCTCTCTTTGATTCTTACTTCCAGTATCAAATGAATGGTGGAACCAAGTCCTTAAAAGAATTTGGACTACCAAAATCAGCAAGGAAAAAGTATTCATACCTAAAGAGCCGTTCTTACATCAAAGAGCATTTTGACCTCAAAAATAGTCTCATTGGAGGCTATCCAAAAGGCATTACGCTCTTACAATGGGTGGCTCCAAGAAATGTCCTATTTGCGGTTAAACATGTCATGAAACAGGAGCATGAACATCTTGTTCACATGATCCAAACGGATCCAAAGCCGATTCCAACTAGCACCCTTGAATACTTGCTGCACCAAAAACTGCTCATGCACGTGCTGAAAGATGAACTCTCTCCAAAAGAAATCCAACGCATTGAACGGTTCTTAAAAAAACAAATCCAAAAAACCTTAGAACAGATTCCTTCAGAGAAAATAGCCACCTCCTAGAATCCTTGAACAAGAGAGTTTCTCTTGTTCTTATCTCCTTTTATGCTTGAATTCCTATTTACAAATAGATCGTCTCCTCCCTCCTGAAATCCCACCAAGATTTTAGGAATTTATAGTAGCAATTTGAATTCCGCTTACGGAATTCAGACAACCAGCTGCTACCTTACCATTAGGAGGAGATTATATGTTTGTAAAAAAAGAAGAAATCCTTAGAAGTGACTTTTTTAATCGTTTTGACTACAAGATTGTTTTTGTGAAAACAAGATCGTGGTTTAAAACGCAATTCGAGGTTCAGATTCAACGACTGGATGGCACCATCCTTCGGTCGATTCGTGGAACTCATCATGAAGTCGCTCAAATGCTTAAAGGTTTTGTCAAGATTGGCAAAGGCTATGGGATTACTCTTCATCGGGAATTCGAGATGTTCGCTCGATGAGATTGGTATGGAGTGTTTTTTGACTCCTCCCCTTATCCGTTTCACCCCCTTCCTTTCATGAGAATATGTGATATAATCATGAATAAGGGAATGTTTTATAAAAAGGAGGTTTTACTCATGATTTCCATGGAAGAATTTCATATGCAACTAAATACCTTGCCATACGGAATGGGCTTAATTCAACGTCATTACGGGGAATTAGAAGGCGTAAGAGGGGTGTTAGAACCCGGAGAACTCATTCTGTCGGTTGTAGGCGCTCATTTTTCTCCTCAAGGGTTAAATGGATTGTTAACCGCTACCTCAAAACAAGTGCTCTTCACGTGGCTCATTCCAGGCGCTTCCCCGTCGCACATTTACTTTCCGTATGCGAATATTTCTCAATTTTCCTATCCGCCACAAGGAAACATGGCGACTCTATCACTGTTTGGGCAAACCTTTGACTTTCAGACCGACTACATTGGTCATTTCGCTGGAGCAGTCGAATCCCGTCTTCCAAACCGAAACCCTTCATCCTCTTTCTCTAATCCATCGCCACAAAATCAAGGCTCTCACGAATTTGACCCGCATGTAGGGCCTCCACTGGATCCGTACCAAGACTTACAGGGAACGACGTTCAACTCCTTTGACATTGAAGCAGATCGTTCCATCTCCATGCCTTCCATGAAAGGAATGGGAACCGGAGCCAAACGATTCCTCAACATTTTGTTACCCATTTTGGCAGTACTCACTCTCCTTGGAAGTCTTTTCTTTGTCGACTGGACGAGCCTTTAATCGAAACCCTGTTAGACTCTGAACCCTTGAAATTCAAGGGTTTTTCTTTGTTTATTGAACTACGGAACTTGATATGAATAACGGTATTATGTTATAATAAAGAGGTACTAAGCAAGTCACTAAATGAGAAAATGAAGGAGTGTTGTGTATGTCAAATGCAGCTCAAAATCAAAATGTGGTTCAACGTAAACAAATCTTCGTGGTGAAAACAAACAAAAACGTATTCGAAGCGTTAGATGGGTTAAACGCAGAAAACGAAAAGTTTAACAAGATTCAATTGAACCTTGTCAACCATGAAGTGAATCCATCGGTTTTTGTTAGCCATAGCATTAATCCGGATGTGCTGCAGGTGTTAGCCTTTGAAATTCTGAACGGTTCGTTTACCGGTTTTGCAGAATACAAAGGGTCAGCGAACTCCAAGCGTGCAGATGGTAAACCAGAAGCACGTACGCTGAAAATCTCCAAGCGTCAACCTTCTAAGCCTGGTGAAGTCGTCAAGTATCCATTTGCGATTACGATTGAGACAGGAGAAGGGCAAGTGATTGGAGAAGGAGCGGTTAAAATGGTGAAGAAGGAGCAAAGCGTGAATATGTTGCTTTCTGAAATGGACATGAAGCGTTTTGCGGTGAGGGTTAGTAAGTTCATCGACAACTTCAACTACTTCCACCAAACGAAAAACTACAAATAAGTCATCACAGCCCCGCCAACAACGGGGCTTTTCGTCTATCTATTTGGAATCTAACGAATGTTGAATTAAGGGAGGAACCCAATCATGACTCAAACCCTATACCGCTCACCGCTTGATTACATGGCAACTGTTTCAGGAAAGCAAATCTATCCGCTTAACGCAAGACCCGAAGAAGTGGATGTTCAAGATATGATTCATGCCACGAGTCTCTTGTGTCGGTACGGAGGACATACGAAGTTTTTCTACTCCGTTGCTCACCATAGCCTATTGGTTGCTCGTTACCTAAAGGAAAAAGGAGCGAGTGCCTTGGTGCAGTTTTACGGATTGTGGCACGACGGAACCGAAGCCTATTTTGTGGACCTTCCAAGACCCGTGAAGCGTCACATGAAAAAATATCGAACCCACGAAAACAATCTTCACCCTATCATTTGGGAAGCCCTTGGCGTAAGACCGCCCACGAAAGAAGAATGGGCACTCGTCAAAGAAGCCGATAACGCGGTGCTCTATTACGAAGCGAAATTTGTGCAGCCCAAAGCCGTGTGGTGGAGAGAGGAACATGTAGACCTTGGATACAAAATCCAAGAAGAGCTGCCGAGTGTCATTCGTCGACAGTTTGAAATCGCTCACTCGAATTTGTTACGAGAACTAGAGGGAGTGTAGACCTTTTTAAGTTTCTTACAATCCTACTAAAGGAGTGAAGAATCATGACAAAGAAAGAGAAAAAGTATCAGTACCGAAAAGAACCGAGAAGCCTCTCGAGACGAAAAGCCCTTTGTGACATCTGGGGGCTGTTCCTCTCTACCAATCCTCCTTCCGTAAAAGAACAAGCACAAGCCGATTTTCGTGCCTATGCGGAACATCAAACCGCACATCGTCGAAAAGTGAAACCCGCTTACCTCTGGATTCAAGACTATCTTTCCATTAAGATCGTGCAGGAAAACGGAAAACCCGTTTTAAAAGTCACGTACATTCTAAATCAAGGGGGAGAGGCAAGTGAAAGTGCCTAATGGGGTAATAAAAGAACCAAAAGTGGTGCATTGCAAGGAAGAACCGTTCGACGTCTATATCGGAAGAGGAAATGGCTCCATTTGGGGCAATCCGTTTAGTCATAAAGAGGGAACCAAGGCAGCACATAAAACAAAAACCGCCGAGGAAGCGGTACAGAAGTATGAGGAATGGTTGTTAAAACAATCGCACCTTCTTGAAAAACTTCCAGAATTAAAAGGAAAAGTGTTAGCCTGTTGGTGTAAATCAAAGAGACAACCTGACGCTCCGTGTCACGGGGATGTGCTCTTGAAGTATAGCAACGACCCTACCTTACTCCCGAAACCTACTATGGTTTCTTCTTCTGCATCCGTTTCATCAAATCGGCATATTCTTACCTTTGTTCCCTTTCCCATCGATAATGCGGTTTGTTTTACGGGGCATAGACCAAATAAACTTGGTGGATACAACGAATTCAATCCCATTGCTCGATATGTCATGCAAGAACTGTTGAGAGAAATCGAATTTCTCATTGAAGAAGGGAAGTCGGTGTTCATCTCTGGCATGGCTCTTGGGGTGGATATGTGGGCAGCAGAAGCGGTATTAAACCTAAGAAAGAAGTATCCTCACATTAAACTGATCGCGGCTGTTCCCTTTGAAGGCCAAGAGAAAAAGTGGCCACTCTCTTCTCAAGAAAGATGGCGACGTATCGTAGTCGAAGCAAACCAAGTCGTGCAAGTCAATGAACCTGGCTATGCGGGTTGGAAAATGCAATCACGTAACGAGTGGATGGTCGATCACGCTTCTGTCGTGGTCGCCGTTTGGAATGGAACTTCCGGAGGAACAGGCAATTGTGTGCGTTACGCCGAATCCGCCATTCATCAACCGATTGTCGTACGAATTGACCCAAATCAAGCAATATAACCTGAAGAACACCTGATTCAAGGTGTTCTTTTTTATGAATGTCGGTATGTGTTCACAAAGTTCACAATGTCGAAAAATATTAGGTGAAAAATCGGACCATTTCTCACTGTTTTTGGCACCTACTTACATATCTCTATGGGCGCCTATTCCGAGTACCCCTCAAGGATGGGTGTATCAAAAAATATGGAGGAAAAACCAATGAACAAAAATACCGTGTATCAAGGAAAGTTAGAACTTCAACAAAACACCCACAGACGCTATTTGGAGATTTTGAAGTCGTTCGTGGAAACGGAGGAGAACCAAGAATACTTCCAGAAGCATGGTTTAATCTCCTTTGAGATCATCGACGTAGGTGATTATTTCTTTTACCGAATTGAGGAAGAGCATTCGTTTTGGCTCCACCGCTTTGAACGAATCATCGTTGATGTGTTTCCCGAGCTATTGAGTTGCTGCAAACGAAAAGGAAAGCGTTGGAAGTTGCTAAAACTGTAGGCTTCCAGAATAGGCGGTATGTTTCGGAACCTCTCCTCATATATCAGGTAAAAAGAGAGGGGGACCTGATATGAAAAGATCCAAACGGTTTTCGTTTCCCATGCAAGATTTTCGGACTTGGCGAGATTTAGGTGACAAAGCGAATGAGGAGGAAGAAATGAAATCTTGTGAACGTTGTGGCACCATGCTACCTCTTTACCAGATGAATTCCTTTGAAGTGTCTATGTTTGAGCAAAAACTCTTATGTGAGTCTTGTGCTTCTCACGAAGATTCTGTATAACCCTTCTTTTTACTACCGAATGAAAAAGGGGTTATTTTCTTTCATCTTTTTTTTGACGTAATCTTCATCAATGAAACTCACGTAACCATCCAAAGTAAAATTTGCATGAATGGTTAAAGATAAGAAGAAACAAAGATTTAAACATAAGCCCCTTCTAAAAAAGGCGTTCTCATCCTATATGGCTCAAGGGGAAGACGGGGGTTTAGGAGAAGGTCACAATCCCATTATCCACAGAAACAAGAGGAAGACAAACCCAATAAATCTAGCCAGTGGAGAACAAACCCAAAAGAGAAGGGAACTAACCCAATTGTGCTTTAAACAGAAGGCATTTAACCCAAGACCACAGGATTTTTAACCCAAAAAGAGAGCAAAAAAAGAACCATCCTCTTCACGGAGGGTGGTTTTTTGGAAAATAGGTTGGATTTTTCTTCAGAGAATTTCTAAAAAGAGAAAAGAAGAAGAACGGAATAAACGGGAAATAGCCCTGCTCTTTTGATTTTTTCAAAAAAGCAAGGCTTAGTTGAATCCAGGTGCTTTTACCTTCGTGCCCGTGGCTTCATATTCTGCTGTACGCCCGTTTCCTAACAGAGCATGTTCTTCTTTCGTGAAACCAGCGTTATGATCATAACGCTCCCGAAACGCTTTTCGGAAATAGTTCCCAATGGTTCGCACGTGAAATATGCCGCCAGAACGGGTTACTTTATGGATTCGCTCGTTAATCTCATCTAATGTACGAATAAAGAAATCTTTGATGATGCGATCTCGTTCCAGATACGAACCATCTTCGCTCTTGGCTCGGGTCATATGTTTCATGACTTCTTGTTTAAAGGAAACCATTACCTGTTTCACATCAACCGGGCGATATTTCATGTTGGAATAATCCAAAAAGTGAACCAGCTCTTCATGTAACTTTTGCTGAAGAGGGGAGAGTTCGAATTCATCCGTGTTTTCTTTGACACAATCGTACTTGAGGGTAAACTTGATTTTCTTTACCCACAATTGAAGGCCTCTTGTATGAACGTGAAGAAACTCCACTCCAAAAAAGGATTCAAAGTATGTCAACACCGCACGAACATCTACGGCTTTTTTACGAAGCATCTGCTTTAGGGTGTTCATGTTGAATTCGGTGTCCATTGCATCGACTTGCTTCCTTGTTTTACAATCTTTGATTTTGACACGGAATTGGTTTAACAGATTAAACAGGAGTTCAATCATGGTTGGATTTGAGGTGCGAACGGCTTCGGCTAAAAAGTCGGTCTCAAACAACGTATAAGGCACACGGAAATAGTTTGGGTTTTCTTTGGTTCGTTCGGGTGTGTCATACTTCTCCCAATCGGTGATCCGAAATACTCGATTTCTCCCATGAGGATTCTCCATCTCTTCGATAAACTGGTGGTCCATGAGCCACTCCAAACCAGCATGAAGGGAGTCATACTTCACTCCGCTCTTACTCTCCCAATCAGTTAGGCGGTATTCTTTCACAATGCCTTTTGGATTGTTTTCTTTTGAACGTTGAAATAGTATGGTTAAAAAAGTGGCATAAGCCGTGGAGGTGATTTGGATCCCACAGTTCTTTTTTACGGCCTCAAACTTTTCTTTTAACCCTTGAGGGAATTTATACCCATTGATTTTAAAGTTTTGTAGTTTCCTTGATTTAGCCATTCTGTTCGCACCTCCTTTCGAGGAAAATCTTTGTGCTGATATGGACACGTGAGTCACGATTGTGCTACAATAGGTTAAGAATTCAAAAAGGTATGGAGGCATAGAGGTATCCTCCCAAGACACCTTTCTTTTTTTTGAAAAGTGTCGGGCTTACGGTGTAACGTATGATGTTTTTGAATGATGTTTTTGAATGATGTTTTTGATTCTATAACCTAACCATTTTGATACGCAGCGCCAACTGCGTGTCCCACAAGACTCCGCCGCCAAACGGAGTTTTTTTCTTGCCCATTAAAGAAGAGAAAATAAAAAACGCATCCCTCATCCATGACGACTCATCTAATGATCCCGAGAAGGAATCAAAAAGAAGGGTTGGAAAGGTATGCGTTGTACGTTTGAATTCTATGTATCACAAAAACTCTCAAAACTTGAGAGGATAAGGGGTTGGCAAAGAAACGCCAATTCTCCTGAAATGTACACAAAAAACGAATATAGCAGTACCTTAACTTTAGGATCTTCCAACATTGATTCTTCTTAAGAGTCTTTTTTGTTTCTAACATTGAAAGACAGGGCAATCTTTCCATGTTTACTAGGGCACTTTCAGTATAAGACAAAATTCTGACCTTTTCAACAATCTTTTTTTGTGAACGAGTTGAGAAGATTGGTTAACGTTCACAAAATACCCACAATTTAGGGAACATGCGGGATGTGGAAGTTTGGGAAAAAGAGAGTGAAATTCTGCTTGATTTTTCGCAGCGTGTCCATTAAGATAGGATTATATACATGATAAAACACGAGATAGCAACCTGCTTCCTGTGGTTTTTCATGAGAGTCAAAGGGCAGAAGAGCCGCTCCGGGTTTCCTGGGGCGGTTTTTCATTTTTTCGGCACAAAAGGGTGCTTCTTTTTTTGTTCTAACCTCTGAACAACGTGATTTTTAGCGAATAAAATGGTATGATTAAGGAAGAATCCCCGAAAGGAGCCTTTCCTATGAATCTATTTTCTGTTTGCCCTCCTCAAATTCACGACTATCTTCTTCAAGAAATGAACACCCAAGTACCCTTTAAAGATCCGGAAGCATTAGTCGAACTCGTCGAATACCAAGTGATATTGCCGATCCTAGCCTATCAAAAAGGGACACGTGCCTATGGTCTTACCTTCTTTGAACGAGAGTTTCGAGTGTGTTTGGTTGATGTCGTAGCAGAAGGAAAAGTCGAAGAGAAGATTCTTGAAACCTTCAAACTCACGCAAGTAGAAGAAGCGCGAGACTTTTTGGTCTCCTATCTGAAGGACGTTGTGAAAGAAAAGGCGGTGTAACCCTCATGTATTCCCCTTTTGAACCAAGTTTCCCGAACACCTCTTCATTCCCTAGCCATTTCTCCCCTCCAGAAGAACATGAATACTCCCTAAAACTTACCTTGATATGGGAAGCCGTGGATGTCGGTTTAGGTTTTTTCATGCTAGGACTCATTGGCTGGATCATCCGAGCTATGTATCTTGCCTGTGTCGAAATCTTGCTGTGAAGGAGTGTAAAAGATGACAGAAGAACAAACCAAAGTAGAAGAAGAATTCTTTGATAACAGCACTCCTTACAAACGACTGTCTCACATGACAAGAACCCGAAACCCCGATGACTCGAGACGACTTCAAGCCTTAACCACCCTCCGAGAAATGCAGGAAGAAGACATGAAATTGTTTGAGTTTAATGAAGAGCATTCCCGTCTTCTTAAACAACGACGCTTTCTTCGTGTGTTCATCCGTTGCCTTTGGTTTTTCATTGCTATTGACCTTGCCTACGGGTTGTGGGTGACGTTCCGATGATGTTTTACCAAAAGCGAGAAAAGTTGAAAAAACTTCGGATCTGGGTGAGAGCTCTGACTTTCACGACTTGGGCATGGTGTCTCTTGTGGGTAGGGCTTTCCCTTGTCACCTTCTTTGAACATCCCCTCATGTTTTTCCTGCTTAATACAGGCATGTTTCTCATGACATGGGCGGTGTACCACCGACTCATGCTCATCCTTTTGTCTAAACAACAATCCATCCTCTCTGTCGAAAACCCCCATAAGGAGGAATCCCCGTGAAACGCCAAAGCATGTTCCTTGTCCTCGCGTTGTTTTGTTTGCTCACCCTTGTTGGGTGTAGTGAAAGCAAGTACGAAGCACCTGCTCCTGATCACACGGAGCCGGTATACATTTAACCCCCAAAAAAAAGCCTGTCTCATGAGAGAACAGGCTTTTTGGTGGTAGCAAGAATCTGAAATCTGTTAACAAGAATTCAGATATAAACCCTCATAATGGTCATTTAAGCAAGGTTGGAATAGACAGAAAAACGCATGGTGTTGTCCACTCGACGTTTGCTAGGCGGGGGAGTTAATGGTTTTCTCACAGAAGATACGGCTGGTTCTTCTGGTGGCTGGAAACCGCTTAAGATGTTCTTCGCTTCTCTTAGGCTCATGTACACTTTCGGATTTCGAAACTCCCCGTCGCGTGCTCCTAAGTGAGGAAGGGTTTCTTTATCCTCTTTGGTTGGCGGTTGGTGAAAGAAGTAGTCTCCAATTTGGATGAGGGTATCACTACGTTGCTGGGCAGTCTTTGGATTGGGAGAGAAGTGTAACCCAACTTTCTTGGCTTTTCCTTCTTTCAGTAATTGGGCAATCGCATGGCGCTTCATTTCATACAATTTGCGTGGGTCTGGAGCGGCTTTCGCATTGCGGTTCACGATATAGAGGGCTTGGGCGACTTGTTCGGTACTCGGGGTGGTTTGAATCAAAGTCATAGTAATCATCCTTTTTTTAAAGTATTGGTATACAGGCTGTATACCCGTTTTTATTGACTATAAACATCGGAATAATAAAAAAATAAAAATATTTTTTATGAATAAAGGAATGTTTGATATAATGAAAGAAGTACCGATTCACCTATAAGACATTGAAGGAGGCACAACCATGGGCAAAGTTGTCGTATTAACAGGACCCTCAACGAGTGGGAAATCTTCCATTTTGACACGGCTTGGATTAAAGTCAATTGTCACGTCCACGACTCGAACCATGCGACCAGGAGAGCAGCAAGGAATTGACTATCACTTTCATACCCTTGAAGAGTTTGATGATCTGGTGGAGCAAGGTGAAATGCCAGAACGGACCGTGTATGCGGGCGTGAAATATGGCATCTTAAAACGAGTACTGGATGTCGTGAAAGAGGATAAAGAGGACTATGCTGTCATCTTGGATGTAGTCGGGCTAGAATTTTTGCGTGACTATCTTGGAAAAGACCGTGTGCTAGGGTTGTTTGTTGGGGTATCTCCAGCCACCATCGAAAAACGGCTAGAAGAAAGAGGTACAGCACGAGAAGAAAGACAGCGACGAATCAAACAAGCAGCGGAAAAAGAATTGTCTCTTTCGTATCGAGCTCATTGTGACGTAGAAGTGTGGAACGAACATCGTTCCTTAGAAGAAACGACCGATGACATAAGAGGGTTGATACGGAACCATGGATTTGTGTTACCGGAATGAGGGTCTTCCTCATTTCTTATGGGATTCTTCGACGGAATTATTGAATCTTCCTCTTTTTTTATCAACATTTCCTCTCCCTACCCTTATTATATCACGTTGTTCTAAAAATATACCGATATGTGGCTAACAATTACTTCCATTATTCGACTAAAACCAAATTTTATCAAATGGATGTTAGAAAAGGAGCGTGAAGTGACATGTTTTGGCGCATATGGATGCTGGGTTGGCTTGGCTTGTGGGGATGGATAGGGTTTGATGTTTCCTTGTTTCGTTTAGGCGTATCCCATCATCTCCATCTCTCCATCCCGTTGTTTGCATGGTGGAGTTGGTATGGAATCGCAGTAGGGAAACGAAAATCCTCTTGGCTGCTCATTAGTTGGGGCATGCTGGGAGCGTTCTTAGGATGGTGGATTCATCAATCTTCATCGGGGTGGCTACCCGATTGGGTGGTCGTCATGGTACCGGAATCCAGCACCTCTTTTCAGGAGCGGATGCTGGAACAATGGATCCTCGCGATCCTCCCTCTGTTGTGGGTAGGGTTTCTTTGGAGAATCAAGCCAAGGCCGTTGCTGCCGTGCTTCTATGCAGGAGGAGCGGGAGCGGGAACCTTTCTATTTGAGTGCATGTCTTTACCCATTCTTTTAGGAGTGGTAGTAGGCGGGGCGTTGAGCATTTTCATGCATGAAGCCATCCGGTTAAAGTGGCTTCACATTCGAAGCGAGGCGAAAGGATTGTTCCCTAAAGCCTCCGTGATCTCTTCTTTTCCTTCTTCTCCTTCTTCTCATCCGAAAGGAATCCATCATCACTCTCCCCATCATGCTCTTACCATGCACCACTATCCAGTGGTTCCGGTCTTTTTTGTATGGGAGGAAACACCTCCGCCTCCACCGGGGGATTCCTTGTGACCCATTCTTTTTACCCGAGAGGTGACCCATGTTTTTAAGGAGCATCTTCTTACCCGAAACATGTTGGTCAGAAGGGTGATCACAAAGAGCAAAAAAGAGGAGCCTCTAAAGGCTCCTTTTCTCTGAAAAAATTTATAGTGGGGGATGTTCTTGAGTTTCTTCCCTCTTTCGCTTCCAGATGAAAAACCCGAAATGAGCGGCAACCGATAGTCCAAATGCCACCAACATGAGAACCAGAAAAAATAGTACTCGAACCACAAACATCCACTCTTCTGCAAAGGAGAAGATGCTTTTGATGGCAAAATACAAGAGGGATTGTGACAACAGGCTAGTAGCGAATAGGAAACCAGGGGAGGTGACTTCGTCTTCAAACATCTGAACGTGAAGTTTGGCTCCACCGTAAACAAAAAAGAGAAACAAAAGAATGGGAATGAGGGCAAGTCCGATTTCACCAATCCGAACGAGAACGTCTACCACCTGTTCTCCAACCAATTCTTCTAAACCTTCTAACATGGGGTGATCCTCCTTTCGTTTGATGAAAACAACTGGCTGATGTAGGACGAAAACGATGAGGGTTCAATCGGAACCCCATTTGTCAAACACCAGTCAGCAAACTGTACAAACAAGATTTCTTCTTCTAAGCCGGAGTTTTTTGCAAAATGCAGCAGAACCCGGCTTTTCTTTTGTTCCAATCGTTGATGATGATGGAACAGGGAAAGACTTGAGACATAGCCTCTTTTGTGGTCCTTTGACACATCTTTTGGGGTGCGAGGGTGTGCAAAACACCAAAATACCCACTCCCGAAATTCATCAAGGGTCATGTTTAGACTATCGGCTAAAAAGGTGACCACATGCTCAAACACCTCTTGATAGGCAAGGGATTGTTTTTGAATCCAAAGGTAAGGGTTTTGGTCTTGTTTGGAGGCATTTAAAGAAGGATGAAGGGGGAACACGTTGCCGACAAACGTTCCGGCATGGTACAGGGATTCGGGGACAAAATGGTCCATGGAGATGTCATACGTTCCGGTAAACGGGCATCGACCCCCAAAATGGTTGAGGATGTCTTCCCATTCGGCAACATGTAAATTTCCTTCAAGTCCTTTTGCTTGAGATTGTTTGTTATGAGAGGTCACACGTTGAATTTCAAGAGGGGAAAGAGTAAGTGAGGGCATGAAATACCTCCATTTAGGAGCACGTTGCAAGTAAAGCGGCTTCTTCAGAGGATAGAATGTCTTCGAGGATTTCTAAGCGTTCCGAGCTGATGATGGTTCCGAAGAAATTACTGGTCACACTTTCAGCAATCCGAACGGGAATATCTGGGTGATCTTCATGTTGCAGTTCATAGTAAAAGCGAAACGGACTTCGTTTTTCGGGGCGAATTCTTGCTTCCATGAAGACGACTTGTTCTCCACGAAATAGGATGTTGGCGGTACGGATTAGGTACGAAAACTTGTTTTCCACGTTTTCCGTATAGGACTTCACCGCCTGTACCAATACTTCACTTTCGGTCGTTCCATCGAGGGCTATGGCTTTGGTTAACCGGTCTTTTAATGATTCCGTGACACGTGCTCGAACCGTTGCGTTTTTGGCCATTCGACCCACTCCTTTCATTGGTCTAGTACCTCCATTGTAGCACAGAAGAGATACATTTTCAATGAATAACGGAATAAAATAAACTTGAAAGAGGGGAGAAAGGAGCGCTACGCTTACCCCAAGAACGATATTTTTTTCACGATGATTTAGGGGGAGTATACGATGAGAACATTAGTGGCGAAGAAGGAAGTAGTAGTACCTGTTGAATTGGAGCATGATCCTGCACTAGAAGCGAAATTCATTCGTTTTGCAGAGCGTGTCACCAAAGTGTTTTTTGTGGGAGCGATTGTGTGTGCCGTTCCTGTTTTTGTGTCCATTTTGTTCTAGTAATCCGAATTTCGTAAGAATTTCGGACTAAAACCAATTAGAGCATAATCCAAGAAGCCACATGGGCTTCCTGGTTATCGAATTTCTACGTTTTTGTTCGTTAAGTAATTGAAACTGTTTAACCAGTGCTGCGTATCGGTTTTCGGGTAACAAAGGGTTACACGAAAGGTGATATGGTTTTCTGTAGAAGAAATGTGCTGAAGGTAGTGCGTTCCCTCAAATTCAGGTGCCCAGCTCATCACGACCGTACGGAACCGATTGCGACCGCCTTTAGCAATCTGCGGAATGAGCCCATCCAACGCATCTCGATTCTTTAAACAATGGCCAATCAGTTTCTTCTTAAAGTGATCAAACATCTCGGTGTTTTTGACGTATTGCCACAACACTTCTTTTCTCACATCGAGGTTCGTTTTCGCACTTACTTCCCACGTAATGCCATCGATGATGTCGTTTCCTTTTGCATCTGGATGAGAAGAGATAGACTCTTTCACGTGTAAATCCGATAGTGTTAATGGTAGTTGAATCGTCATCATGATTACTCCCCCTGTTCATCGGTTAAGATTCCTGCTTCATCGTGCAGACTAACTTCCTACCTTGATATTCTTTTTCTTCAGGCTTAATCCTTGAATGAGTTCAAAGATGTCTTCTTTGGTGTTAAGCGGTTGTTTTACATAGAGAAGGGCATAGATCGTTTTGCCTTCAGCAAACACACGACACTCCCCGTGAACCGGGCGTTTATCATATCGATTAAACAAATCCGAGTCGTCTTTGATCTCGCTGATCGGAATGATCCATTCATCTTCTGGAAGGTTTGATAGCATCTCTTTAAAGGTGTGCTTGATGTCCTCTAATAGATTCGTCTCCTTGAGCAGTAGGTGAAGATAGGAGTGACTCATCCGGCGATTCGCTTGGAAGTTGAGTTTGATTCGAACTTCACTCGTATCCATTTTGTTAATGGTATTGTTTCTGGAGCGCGTGTATCCTTCTACAAACGATAGGTGAAAAGGAATGGTATAGTTCATGATTTCCTCCTAGAGAACTGTAATGGCTTTGATTTGTTCAAACGCAAACAAGTATTGGCTACGAATGACTTTCGGCTGCAGAATCAGAATGCCAAATTCCGTCTTTTGATAGCATCCTTTATAGGAGCGACCATCAGTTAACGTGACCAAGAGGTGTGATTCGTGAGGTGTAAGAGTTTGGGTAAGAGAGAGAATGTCTTCTGGTTTCATGGTTTGCCTCCTATTTATCGAGATGAACGATTGCATCAACAGGCGGGAAGATTCTCATATAGTCTAGTAGGGTTTCAGTTAGTTCCACTTCCCACACATCTTTGAAATCCTGGTAGGGCTTTGCTTGAATCATCTGAGGTTCTAAGAAAGTTAGAAAGGCCTTGCTTTCTCCTTTTTTTAGGTAAACCGCATAGGGTTTCTTTTTGCCTGTGTGGCGACGAATGAGTTCTTTTGCTCGGGCAAAATCCGTATTCTGAAGGGTGAGTTCTGTAACTTTTTCGTAGGTTTTGGATTTCTCCGGTTCTTCTTGACTTTCAGCCAATTGTAGAAGGTTCGAAATGTCTTGCTGGTAGTCAAGGAGAAACAAGTCAAGAATTTTCATCGCTAACACGGGAACAGAAGAAAAGGTGATGTCTTCGCCCTTTAAGAAAGCCACAGCCTCTTTGCATTCGTTGATTTCTTTTTCACGATACTCCTTGTTCACCACATCCGGGTAAAACGTAATGAAGTGGTGAGAGAATTTGGCATAGGACTGAAGCGATACAATGGCTTTTTCCATGCTTACACACCTTCCTTATCGAATGATTTTTGATCCCTTTCAAGCCACCCTCTAAAAGCGATGGCTTTTTCAAACAACCAAATGAAAACGAGGAGAAGAGACCCTAAGCCAGCAGCAAGAGCAAGAAGGAAGAGGAGGGTCATTATTCCGAATTCCCCTTGGAATTTCGGACAGATGACTCCTCTAACCGAAACGGGTAAATCGATTGACTTACGGCGAACTGGATTTGAGCAAGGGAGAATGATTTCCGATTCATTTCCTCGTACCATTCTGGAAAATTCAGTTTTAAGGCTGTCGTCAACATGCTGCTCCAATCGGTTGATGGATACTTCCATTTCTCGTCTGTCGGGGCATTCTCCAGATACTTGAACATTTTTAGTTGCCAACTGTGAAGTCTGTTTGCACAATTGGCGACATGCAGCGCATGAATCCCTGCTTTGTTTTGAAGCAGATCGTCACGAGTCGTCTGAAACACCAACGGTTCAGGAGAGAAGGAAGTCAGGTATGAAAGTTGTTCAAGCCAAGGAATGGTTGTGTCATCGGTGGTTTTCACCAGCAACGTAAAACGAGATTCATCTTCCTGTTTGTAATTGAGATCCATCATACCGGCAATTCCTTGTTTGTGATGGTCCTCAAAGAACGTGAAGCGTTCACTTTTTGGAACCAGCACCGTAATGAGTGTAAATGAAATAGTAGAATTTGAGATTGCAGTTGTCATTGGATTTCCCCCTTAGAAATTTCTTTGTCCCGATAGAAGTCGTTCTCCACTAAATCTCGGTAATACGCCACGCATTTGATTTTCTTGTCTGCCATTCTAAAAAGACTGGTTCGATGTTCACCTTTCGGGAATCTCTTGCTGTAGCCTTTAAGATTCGTACCGAGTACATGGATGATGTTTAACACTTCAAGGATGTCTTCATTGGTAGGTTTCGTAGGAGTTTCTCTGGAGTCATGGTTCATATACGGGTAATTGAATAGAGTTAGCCAAGTCACGGTGTTGTAGATACGAGTGAAGGATGGAATATCAAGTTCATGTGGACCAAACCAAACGGTGTTTTCTTCGATGGGTCTTCCTATTTCCTTCCGATAGTCAATGAGGTGCTGAGAGTCTCTACAACTCATGTAAAAATCCCAGATTTGATGTTTAAATCGCATGGAAATTCCCCCTTAATAGGCTATTAGACACCTTGTTCCTGATTTTGAATTTCACTCATTTTGTTTTTGATTCGGTCATAGACCGTATTTAAGATGAGTCGGTCAAAGAGCCCATTGGCGCGACCCGTGTAATCGAATTGCTTCATCTTCTTATCATAGAGAAGGCGAGCCGTACGATTGCCTCGGTTGCGGAAGTACAAACGACCAGAAGTTTCTTTGACGATGATGAACCCAAGAGCGGAGAGGGCTTTACGCACCAGTTCTGTTTGCTCGGTATCATCCTGGAGACGGTTATGGCATTTGGGTTGCCGTTTTGAGAACACCTTGTCCACGGCTTCCTCAAACGAAAAAGACTCCTTCATGATTTCCAACCATTCTTCATGGTGGATGAGGAAGTTAAAACGATCTGCTTTTTTGGCAGGAGTCCCATTGATGATGACCAAATGATGTTTCTCATGATTTTCAATGTACTGCCCACATACACGGCAAGCGTGGGTTTTTGCCGGGTGCTTCTTCCAGTGATGAGAACCGGTTCCCATATCTCGAGCCATCAGCACTTCACGAGCTCTCCAGCCATCCCAAACGGTTGCGTCTGGAAAATACACAGAAACTTCGTCATAGCCAACAAAGCCGGTTTTCCCATCTACAAACGTGACGGATAGCGGTTTTGGGGTGGAAGACGAACGCCCGTCAATCGTTTGAATGCATTTCCCGATATGTTCTCCCGTGTACACAATCAATTGATAGTTCATTCTTGTTCCTCCTGTTCTGATTCCGATTTCTCTAGTCCGAAGATAGAGAATTCGGATGATTGATCCCATGCTTCTTTTTGCAAGAAATGAAGAGACTTTAATAGGGATTGACAATGAGATTGCCACATTGGTCGAGTGCCCATGGTGTATCCCACCTTAAACAATAGGAGCTGGATGGCGTCCATGCGTTTACGAGGAGGGAGTGTACGCAAGTGGTTCACGAACTTGTGCGTATCGAGTCGTGGAGTGGATTCAAACCAAAGAGTCTTATTTCCCTAGAATAGGGAAATAAGATTGATGTTGCTTTCACTTGTGAGGGTGGAAACGGGTAGTGAGGGTACGGAAATGGTCATGATTTTTCCCCTTTCAATCTGAAATCAAGTTCAGAAGCCTTTTTCTTCGTATACACAAAATGTAGATACATGTATTATACCACGAATATAGGAATGATAAAAGAACATAAGGTAATAACGGTGAACATAAAAAAACACCCTCCATTCATCCGAATCTGTTGTACAGAATTGGATTGGAAGGTGTTCGGTATGTAAGAAGTTGGATAACTTTTGACCGTTCCGTTCGGTACGGGTACTCACTTATCCTCCGATGATCTTGCCGAATCTCGATACGGGTCAATCAATCGTATGGTTATTGTACTAGAAGTGTAGGTAGTCGTTCAAGAGAGTTGAGCGTAAAAAGAGGAATAACAAGAAAGGAAAACCCCTTTCTTGTAATGCTAGAGGGTGCTAGTAGATTGATAGCAAGTGCTATCTTTTAATCTAGTACCACTTTCGCAAACTCTGAAACATGTTTCACGTAAGGAAGAGAGGCTAAAAACGAAATGTCCAGCTCCGGAGAGACCAGCACTTTTACGCCGTCAAAGGCTCCCATTTGGACTCGTTTATGAGGCAATCCTTTTCCTTGCAGCAACTCAGAGAAGGTTCGAAGGTAGGTCATATCAATCGTGATTTTTAAGCGGATGGTATCAACAGGAATCTGGATGAACTCGACTTGCTCCTCATAGTAGGCGTTTCCTTCCCCAGTTGGGAGTTGAACTTCTACCGGATAGGAGACAGCAGGGCGTCTTGATTTGACCAACGCAATTTTTCCTTGATAGTCTCCAGTTAAGATTTTTACGTATCGTTCCATAGTACCTCCTAGTTATCTCGTTTGATTTGTAAGATTTCGAGGATTTGACGACTTTGCTCGACTGTCATCTTCTTAATGGCGGTTTCAATGCTCCAGCGATTTCGCATGAGTTCTTCTTCATCCAAAATCTCTTGCTTGGAGAAATACAGTTTCCATTCTGGAACGTATTCACTCTTTTCATCTAGCGTGTCTCGATGATATTGCTTGACGTTAGAACCAAACCGAACAGTGACGTATTTACGCCCGATTTTCTCCACAACGCCTTCCGCAATCTCTTTGTCCCATCTCGCCCGATTTTCCACGGGTTTCCCATATAGGGTTTGACCGATTTGTAATGGTTGCATCGAAATTTCCTCCTTCAAGTACATCGTTCTCGTTTAATATTAGAATTCTTCAATAGTCGTTACAGACATCTTCAACCCTCCTACCAGTCATGATCGCCAGCCAATTCATCCATGATGTCCTCATGCAGTTCATCGGCTTTTTCTTGCTGAATATCTTTTTCGTAGGATTTGGAGATTACGATTTTGACGGTTTGAATCAAGGAAGCCAAATCTTCTGCTTGAAAGGTATTGTTGTTTACCTTTTCCTCTAAAGAAGTGAGTTGAACGATGAGATGGTCATGTTCTTCCTTGTAGGATTGGCATTGATTAAGATTCGATAGGTTCATATTTTCGACTCCCTTTAATGGATTGGTAAACACATCATCACCAGCTATCGCATATTTGTAGTGATGGTTGGTCAAGGTTTGAGCCAATTCGTTTCTGATTTTTCTTTCTTCTGTGATTTGTTCAAACACACCTTCACTTTTCATGAGCACACTCACCAAAAGATCTAAACGCTGTGATTTCACGGAAAAACCCCCTTATCGAATTCTGGTTTTTGCCCAGCGACGAAACGTAGATTCTTGACAGACACGGGCGTATTGATACATGGCATGTTCCTCAGAAAATGCTTGTTTTCCGTCATGAAGAAGAACGTAAGAAATGAGGTCTTCCCGCTCCTTTGAGCGTTCGCTGTAGTCGGTAGAAACTCGAATCACCAGTCGTTGTTTAGAGCCATCGGAATAGACGGCTCGGGTTTTTATCGGGTGAGGAAACATGATTATGCCTCTTTAGAAGCAAGACTCAATTCAGCTCGTTCTCGGATGGTGCGTTGGATATACATGTTCGTGGTGACGGCTACTTGGTCCGCATCGATTGGGTCATAGTCTCGGTAGACCTTGCTCAACAACTCAGAGAAGGCTTCCATCTCGTAGTTAAAGAAGAGGTTCACGAGACGAGATACTAGAATCTTGACTTCGAGTGGAGCGGGAGAGTCCGGTGCATCCTTGGTGCGAATGTCGGAAATATCCAGAAAGTAAGAGGAGGGAAGGTCCCGTAAGTCGCCTTCAATAGAGAGTTTCTTAACTCCATTCTCTTCCACAATTTCACCGTTCCAGGCTCCGTTACATACATAGAACGTCGTTCCCACATCTAGTGTGCTTACATCGATTCGAGTGCCGCCGTAAGGGCCTCTTTCCACATCTAATAGTTTCATAGGATTTCCCCCTTATGATTGGTAGAATGATTAAACCCAATATTTCTTCTGACAACGCATGCATGTACATTCGCCTTTAACCACATAGGCTCCATCAGGTAACTTATTGCTATGACCGAACAACCAGCACAACCAATTTTTCAATCAAATCACTCCTTATTAAAAGTAGAATGTAAGAGAGTTAATCACAATTTGCTAACGCCTTCTCCGCAAGTTTGATGACTTGTTGATGACCACTTTCAGAAAATCCGGTTTGTTTCGTATCAGCGATCTGCTGCAGGGCGGTTTTCAGGATGGAGATTTCTTCTTTTAAGTAACACGTCTCGCAACTACGCTTCAGAAACCCGTGTTCACAGATGGTAGAACTCATCGGGATTTCCCTCCCACCGTGACAAAGTCATCCATGGAAAACTCATTGATGATGGAAACCATTCCTGCTCGGTCTTCTTTGGCGTAACACAACTGGAAAGTTCGCTTTTGGTAGTCTACTCGTCTAGCAAACCCCACAAACTCGCCATTGGTCACGATTTGCCCTTCTCGGATGTCATGTTCTTTGCGGTAAGCATCCAGATGAATCGCAAGGAGAATATTGTTCTTATAGTGAGTGTTGTAGGTGTGGTAGATGGCTCGGACTTTTTGAAGGGTCTCGTCTTTGATCCAGTGCTTGTCTAACACTTTGTCAAATTTAGAGGTGACGAGCAATTGAACAATGGTGGATACATCGTAATGTTTCGCCTGTAAGTCTCTTGCCCACTGAAGAATCGTTTCTTGTTCATCGGTAATGATGGGTGCTTGCATGTTCATGAATATTCCCCCTAATGTTCTGAATTCCGTAAAACGGATTTCAGAGTTTGAATTAAAATCCTTCATTCATCGTGTCAAAAAACAAGTAGATACGTTTAGTATATCATGAATATAGGAATAAAATAAGAATAAATAAATAAAACAGAAAGAAAAAACTCTTCCTGTTTCAAGTCTTTATTTCAATCGAGCCGTTCCGTTAAAGCCTTTCTTTTTGAGGTCATCCATGTTGCCGTTGCTCCGGCATCCGCATCTCGAACACGTGAATGGATACTTGGGTCCTGAGAAAATCCACCCGCCGCTTCCGTGGTACACCCATTTGTGGCTGGTGGCTAAACAAATCGGGCGGAGTGGGAACTTCAACAGACTGACCACAAACGTCAAAATGGTTTCAAGGAGATTCGCAAACAAAAACAAGAGGGCGAGAAGAATCTCTCCACATCCTGCTAGCACTTTTCCTAATGGTCTCATATAGGGTCTCCTTTCTTTACACAATGTCTTCATACTTTGCTACCCATACAATTTTCTTTACTTCGATGGGCCAGACTTCACCCTTTTTTTCTCCCTCTAGGTGTTTGACGTTCAGGATGGGATGATTCGTATGTGCATAGGAGAGGGAACGATAGGCAGCAAGAATGTGTCTCTTCTCTTGGCTGTCTGTTTCATAGTAAACAACTAAAAGTTCGTTTCCTTGAAAATGGGGGTCAAGAAATAGGCTCTTGGCATCGTCTATACGTCGATTGAGTAAGGCTTGTTTTTGTTTCTCTTTTGGAGCACTGTTTTCATCTTCTTGCACAAGAAAATCCTCGAACCAAAAGAGAGGTACGTTCACAAATTGCGCTCCATGTTTATCTACGTACTCTTCCATCTCTTCCGGAAAAGGCTTAGTTCCTGGATGAGTTTGATAGGCTGTAAGGGTAAGAGTGTCGTGACGTGTATCCTGCGGGGATTGCCGAATTCCCACCACCGTTCCTCGAACTTCTCCAAACGGTTCACTGACAATCCTCACAAAATCCTTTCGTTTCACCAAACGTTCCTTTATGCCTAGTGGGTGATGAAACAAAAATCTACCCCAGACTCGATTCGTATGAACACTTGCTACCATTTGATCTCCACATGATCCGGGATGTCTGGCAAGGTGAGGGGAGAAAAATCCATGGATTGATAGAGTGGAAGTTGTGTTAACACACTCGTAAACCGGTCCACGACGGTGGGATTCGGTAGATAGTTTCCACAGGTGAGAATATGACTTTCGAAGTCTGGTTGGCGAAGAAACCGTGCGAGACAAATGCCTACGGCTGCCGAGCGGCTTACCCCAGCATGACAATGAATGACAAACGTATCAGCATCTTGATGGGTTTGGAAAAAGGTGAGCAAGGCTTGGGCATGAAAATCCTGAAACAGATTCACTTGAATGGGAAACATTCTGTCGGCATCGTCTTGGGTGAGGTCATGAAAGGCAAGGTGCAGGGTATCTGAGAAGCGGTCTTGATGAGGGTGAAGAGGGAAGTCATCGTTTGGATCCTTGACTCGGATGAGAACGGTTTTACCTTGAGCATCCGGCTGGTACCGGAGACAGGCATCTTGCGAAAAAATATGGACTTTCATGAGTCTCACGCTCCTTTTTGTTTTTTAGCAGGGTTTATCCATGACCGTGTGGGTTTTGCTATGACCCCAATCTTGTTGAGTAACCTTTAAGCGATTTCCCTTTAAAGCGAAGGTCACGATGTCTTCACGTCCTTCTGCTTTTGCTTCTTTGACGATGCGCTCTAATTGTTGGATGGTTAACGAGAATTGATTTTGTTTCACTTGGTTTCTCTCCTTTTAAGGGATTAACAGATTATTTAATACGATCCGTCACTTTCGCAATCCAGTAGAAGTTTCCATCTTGCTTGCTCCTCATGTCGATGACTAAGGAGTAAGCCTCTTTGAAGGATAGATTCTCTGCTAGTTGAATCACTTCTCCTGTTGAGGTTCTCATCGCTACATGCGTCTGATCTCTCTTGTTAGAACTCTTTTTATCCCGAATGGGAATTCCTTGCCTTCGGTACACGTCAATCGCAAAGGCTGGAGCATACTTCGGGGAACTCCATTTCACTTCATCGATGAAGGCGTTGTGACGCTCGGCAAAGTACAAAAAACCCATGCTATCCACATGGAAAATCGGAATCTCATCCGTTTTATGGGTATCGCAAGATTCATTAGGGCAGCCTGAGTACGGAACTCGTTGTAACATTCCGTTTTCACCCGTTCGATATTCCTCGATCCAGTGAAACAATCCGCACCCGCAGCAGAACAGTTCACGTTGCATGACTTTTCCTCCTTCCAATCTTGTTTCCTTTCAGAAAACAAGAATCGAAACAAATAAGAAGAGGAGCGATTAACATTCCTCTTTGTTGCAGCAATTCTCACAAAAGTCTTCGCACATATCCTCGCAAGATTCTTCAACCTCTGTGCAGTTGCCTTGGCAATCGCCACAATCATCACAATTTCTTACAACCTTTTTCACTTTTTGGTCTACCATCTGCAAACCTCCTCGAAAAAATGAGGCTAGACGGGGCGTACAGAGAGAATTTCATCTCCCAGGCAATCAAAGGCACGAGTGGCTCCATCTGGCCATAAGGTGACATACCCAATCCCGACTCGTTCGTCGTACCAAAATCCTCGAACCTCATAAATACCCGTACCTTCTCCCATAATCTTGATTTCATAGCGTTTTCCTTTTTCTAGCTGGTCGACAGGCTTTTTCAAGAGAATTCCTCATTTCGGATAGGTGTTAGGTTTATTGTACCACGAATATGCTACATATTCAATGAATAACGGAATAAAAAAGACTCCTTAAGAAGAAGGAGTCGGGTTGTTTTTGGGGAGCATCAGATACATGTACGGTCGTCCATGGAGGCAAGTATCTCCTGGCATCGGCTTGAATCCTAATCGACTCCAGAAGCGGGTGCTGTTTTCATTTTCACTATGTAACGTCACCGCTCGGATGGAGGTTTTTTGAAGTTCTTTAAGAAGGTACTTCATCAGTTTGGTTCCCATCCCTGTATTTTGATCCGTGAGGAAAAAGTCGGCGATAAACAAGGTCGAATCCTCATACGGAAACAACTCTTCTAGGTAAATGTTTCGTTCCACTCTCGTGTAAAGGGTTAGCCCTTTCCCACTGTAGTTGATCATCCTATTGCCGTTCTTTTTTTCAAAGAGATGGCCGACATCTGCGTTCACTCTTACCGGTTCTCCGAAAATGTCTCCGATTCCCTCTGCAATGGTATAAAACAACTGCTTTTCTTCCTCTCGGGTTAAGGGTTTGTTCTTCATGGGTTCTGGAAAATGCCACGTGTGGGTGGTCATGCTCATCCCTCCTTTTTTGTTATGTATAGTAGGGGAGAGAAGAAAAAAGACCTCTTCGTCAGAAGAGATCTATTTTGTAAGAGCATTCCATTTTTCCTCGGTACATTCAATCGTGTAGTCCTCTTCTCCAAACTCCTTGAGGTGAATGAGTTTTTCTCCGTCTTCTTCAATGATTCCGACGACTAAAGAAGGACCGTAAACAGTCTGAATGGTTTGACCGATATAGGATTTGACGACCTCTTCAAATGATTTTGGTTTCAACAAGGGTTCCTCCTTAAAATGGAATCGAGTTAATCGGCTTGATATTCACTACGAATGGCGATGCGATCATTGGGAAGAAGGGCGGTGGCTTGAATACACCCAGCACCATGCACATACTCGAGCCAATAACACACGTCTTGATATTGCTCTTCCTTGCAGACCACGGTTACGCTCTTATAAGGAATCGAGTCCCCAAAGATGGGGCAGACTTCCGGATGTCTGGCGACCACCATGCCTTCGGAACGTTTTTCGATTCGGTTTTCATCCCATGCTCCCCACACGTCTTCTTCGGTTAATGTAGAAGGAGATTTCGCTGAAGACTCGAAAAGATAGGCCATTACGGATAGGGGTGGTTCGGTTTGAGTTAACGTGCCTATATGTCTCGGCTTCTTTTTCTCAGGTTCCTGTTGTTCCTCACGATGTTCGGCTTGTTCCAGTAAGAGTTTAACGACATCAGTGATGTTACGAACGGTGGATTTTGGCATGGTTTCTACCATCTTCGCCACTTGCCTCCAAATTTCCACATAAAGCGGGGTTTCTTTTTTCATAAGAATTCCTCCTTGTGATCGATCTGAAAGAACCTCCTATCCAATAGAAGAGGGAGGAGGCTCTTTGAGTAAACCTTACAATCCTTCATTTAAGATGACTTCTTTTTCTTCTTCGGTCAGAACACGCCCAAATTCATGAACATCAATGAGGTGTTCGGCAAACACTTCTTCATCGGTTTCAAGGTTCTGCTCGGCAAAGTACGTGTTCATGCGAGACTGAAATTCTTCCTGAGCCTCATGGTTCATACGAATCATCGTGGCTCCGCCGTTTCCTTGATTTTCTATGGTGCCGACTTCTTTTCCATCAAGCAGAAGGGGAGCAGTATACGCCACGCCTCGTGAGGTTTCTAAGTAAGAAATGCTCTTAATCGAAATGCCGTGTATGGCTTGGTTCATTGAATTACGCTCCTTTTTTAAGGGGATTTTCGACCCCGTATTTATCACACAACAGTTGTAATGCTTTCATATATCGCTCAAATCCTTCATGGGAGAGTGGGGCTTCTAAACTCTTTCTCATCCAAAACAAGCACTCTTCTTCGACCAGCCAATACTTCGAATGAAGCGGGATTCGTAAGAGTTTTCCGTTTTTGGCTTCCAGTAACACTTCATCCACTTCTCGAATTTCCTGAATGCTTTCAAGTTGCTCCAGTTTCAGCATGAGAATATGATACTTCCAGTCGAGCATGTTCTCCAAGTCGGCAATTCGTTTCTGATTCAAAAGGGTAGAGAGAGTTTTCAGTTTCTTTCGATGAAGTGGGCTAGGGTTGCTTTCCCAACTAGAGGATAACCGCTCCACTTCTTTGGCCACATCTTCTTTCGATATTTTTTTTAAGACTCCCAACATCTTTCCCAACCTCCTTCTGTTTCATTCACTTATTCAGGTTCTATTCATATTGTAGCACAATTGTGTTTCAAAATCAAAGAATAAAGGTATATAATAAGAATATGTGAATATAATAAAAATAAGAACCAAAAGGAGGAGATTCGTTTGAATGTCGCATGGCAAAAACGGTGCAAACAGCAATTCAATGAATTTCGGATGGGAGCCTTGCATTCGTGGTTTCAGAAAATCGGTTGGGAAGGAGAGGGGGTTCGATTTGAAGAAGCGTCATTGGTTGCATTCGAACCCTACTTTTTCCTTCACATCCGCCCCAATGCTTTGTTTGAAGAAAGTTTGCCGTTTGTTTTTCTGTTAGGAGAAACCTTAATTCGACAGCATGAGGAGATTCGCTGGGATTTTCGTTTCATTCAAAACAAGATAGGAGAAGGGGTGTTGCTTCGAATCAACATGAGTGACACGCAGCGACTCTATGTTCATCCTTTTCTCTTTTTACAGGATTGTGCCAAAACCGGGCAATCGTATCTTACGTTTTACCACCAGCTCGATTCCTTGCTCCAAAAACGAAAAAAGACACGAGGAACGATTGAAGGGTCGCCTGAGTGGTTGTGGCTTGAAGTCATTCCATCTGAAATGGAATTTCAAAAAATTGGGTAGGGGGATTCGAGATGAAGTTAGCGCTGTACTGCAATGAGGAATGGTGTCCAGTCGTGGGGTTTCAAGAGGGAGAGTTCTTGGTCGTGACGAGAACAGGAGAAGCCGTTGCTCCGCGCCCTCTGGTGCTTCGTCAGGTCTCCAAAAAAGAACACGATGAATTATTGGAGAGGTTTTCGATTCAAACTCAAGCCAGTTAAAAAAGAGGAGTATGTCTTACTCCTCTTTTGGGCACTACCCTCTCGTATTGGATCAAAAAACATCGGATCCTTCTCTAGCCTTCTCGCAATGTCACGGTCTGATAAGTGTTTATACTGAAGGCTTCAACCCTTGATAGAAGTGGGTTTCGACAAGTTCATAATCGTTCGACAACACCAAAAAACCTCCCCAGGCTAGTGGGGAGGTCAGGATGGATTAAGAGGTTTGAAGAAGATCTTCGGAGGCTTCCATATACAGGTCAGGTTTTTGAAGAGCAGAAGCGGTCTCGACCAGAAGCATATTGACACCCATCGTGTTCCGAATGACAAACGGCACACCGTACTGCTTACAGAATTTTACCGTATCCCAAGAAGATTGGTGAGAGGTGTATTCTATCATGATGGCGACCACATCCGCACGTTTAATCGCAGATTCTAAGCGAGACTGATCAGCCGTTCCTTCTAAAAGGTTGAATTCCCCGTTGCAACGTTCAATCGCTTCTTGGTAACGGGCTTTCCGGCAATCCCCACCTACGACTAACACGTTTGACCCGTTGTAGTTGACGGTGACGGTATGTTCTTGTGGCTCTTGGTCCTCTTTGGATTTGTAATGAGAAGAAGGAAGAGGGGTTTTGTGAGTAGGGCCATCAGTAGAGTGTTTCCAAATGACTTTTACGCCCGCATCGGAGTTGTTGTCGTAGTAAGCAATATCAATGACATCGCCTTCTTCTAAGAAAAATTTCATAGAATCGGTGGCGCTGATACGAAACGTGCGGTAACGTTCTTCTTCGGTAAGGGCTTCACGGTCAACAGGTTCAGCAAACATCTCTCCCGCCACTTTCGTCACCACCGCATGGGAGATTTGACGTCGGGAAGGAGCATCTGCTTTGGTTTTCGCTTTCTCTACCACTTCGAAGTAACATTGAGGAGGATTCGAGTGTGGATTTTTCACGGTGGCTCTTACCACATCGCCATGTTCAATCCCAAGGCTACGGATGATACTCTCTGGAACAAAGATATTGCCTTCCGGAAGGAATCCGCCTTGTAGTTTTCGTTCAAACACATAGGCATCACTTGGTCGTTCTTTTTCTTTTTTAACAAGAGGGGGTTGGATGTCTGCTGCAGGAGCAGGAATAGGGGATTCTGATAGGGGATGAATGCTTAGAATAGAAGTCACAAGATTAGGTAAATGCTCAAGTTCAGTTAGTATGTTCAGCAAGGCATCAATCTTCGGTCTCATTAGGGGAACATTTTCTGGAGTCAGGTTTTGAACATAGTGGCTTAAGCCAGTGTGGATTTGTTGAAAAACGGTGGATTTGTTCATGAATGGAGCCTCCTAGTCAATTTTTTCGGGGATTTAATAGAAGAATCTTAGACGGTTTATATGCGAAGGAGAAAAGAAACGATCGTTTTTTTGTTCACCTCAATTCCGATATTCATAAATAATTCATATATGTATGATACCTCAAAAAAAGAGCCTCTGTCAACGAACAGAGGGCGCTTATGAGCTATTTTTGACGAATTTGTGACGAACCTCTTCGCCCGTTGGCTTTGCTCTTTTTGGCTTGAAAATCTCTGCGTTTTTTTCGCTCCATCTCTCTTTTTCTCTCTTGATGTAACCCCCAAAAGAAGACGATGTGAGAAACCAGAATGACCAGGAGAAGAAACCCTCCCATCACCAGTAAGAGGAGCTGTTCTTGTTTTGCAGATAGAACGGTCGATACACCAAAGACAAACACGAGTTCATCTCCTTTCGGATTTATCTATTTTTTCTTGGGTGGAATGGGGGCTTTTTTCAGTTTCGAGGCGACTTTTTTAGAAATCCGTTTGACGGGAGGTTTAACGGTTTTTTTGGATTCTTGTAGAAGAATAGGCTGGAAAGGGTTGGTCGCATCAAACCAAACCGCTTCTGAGTACACAATCTTTTGGGAGAGCGGGTGAAGGGCATAGACTTTTACAAAGACTTTACTTCCATAGAAAGCGGGTTGAATGTCTTGGTGAGGGAGAGTGAATACGGGAGAGGAGGAAATAGGAGATTGATAGAGGTTAAAGTGATGTTCTCCCCCTTGTTGACCAATAGCCATGAGGTAGGAGAGTCGTTGAGGGCTGGTTGTAGCAGGCGTGAACGTAAACGTGTAGATTGGGTTGTAAGGGTCTTGAGTCGGTGAAAGTCCTAATGACTTCATCTTCGGCTGCAGGAGAGAAGAAAGGGTTGGTTTTAGTTTCGCAAGTGACTCCCAATAGGTTTGTACGTTCGGAAGGGAAGCGACAGGCGGGATGGATTGATTCTCAATGAGAGATACATAGGTGCTGTTGTAGTAAAAGTCTTGAGGGTCTCGAACGAGTTTCGATTTTCCGACGGGTGATCCAAAAAGGATCACAAAGTCATCCGCCATGATTTCAGAGGGACTCCACAGGTGACTATTTGGGAGTGCGGAGTTGCGCCAGCGAACATCTGGGTGTTGCTGAATGCCTCGATGAGACGCCCACTTCGTCTTTTGGTCATCCGGGAATTTTTGTTCTTTTAGAATCATCCAGTAGTACGTGAACAAGTGCCCATACTCATGAGAAAGGGTGAGGTTAATCGTTTCGATGGAGGTAATTTGATCGCCGTAAAAGAGCACAATCTCGGCGTCGTTCAAGAGGTTGATTGGCTTACCAGTTTTCGGGTCCAGGTTGATTCGCATGATGGTCGCCCCAAGAGGCATGTTAACGGATTCCTTTGTCACCACAATGCGTTTTAACGCTTTTCGTTCTTCCCCTTTGATACTCGGCTTGAATGCTTGATACAAGGCTTTTAGTTTCTCATGGTTCCAAGTAGGGGTATCGCTAACAAACAGAATACCCTCTGGAGAAGAGTATTGAAAGGGGAAGGTAGAATCTTGCTTGATTTCGTGCATCTCTTCTTTCGCGGTTGGTAAATCACTACCTTGAGTAGCGGATGGGGTGATTTTTTCTTGGTGGGTAATGATTTCAATGGTCTTGGCTTCTGCTTGAACCGCTCCTACAAGGAGGAAGGCAAGAAGAGCAAGGGAAGACCAGGAGAATCGTTGGATGAGGTGTTTCAGTTGGGTGGGCAGAACAATCCCTTCTTTCTAGTTTAATTTCTTCCTATGGAAGAGTCACAAAAGTACGGAAGATAACCCCCTTATGACGAAGAGGGGGTGGTGGTATGGGAGAACCATGGCTCGGTTTCTGGGTGCATCTCCAAGAACAAGTGGAGCGTAGAAACAAGGGGTTCCGGGATCCGGTAAGCCGGATACACAAACTGCTCCATCGCCCATATGCTTTGTAAGGTTTGTTGATTTGTATATTCGAGGAATACGAGAATAGGGGTGCGTTGAGGAAGGTACTCCGCATAGCAATCTTCTAAAAACACTTGAACGACAAAACGGCAGGATTGAGAGAAGGGTTGCATGGCGTGAAACTGAAAGGTACAGGTAGGTTTCATGGGAAAACTCCTTTCTTTGTAAGAATGATGTAAGGCATAAGCAAAGAAGAGCTCTGCTCTTCTTCACAGACAAGGCTAACATTTTACCACCACTTGAAAGGTTTTGAAGTCAGGAGCGTGTTGCGAATAGATCGAGTACGTTGGAAGGTTTAAGCGATTCACAACAGAGGTTACCCAATCCACAACGCCCGTATAGTCACAGTTCCGAGCAAAATCAACCGTAACACCCGTTGCATACGTGGTTGCTTTTACGAAATCCTGATGAGGTTGTTCGTTCAGGAACCGTTCGATTTCCTCTAAGAAATAGGTTTTGACGGGAACGGCTAAGAAGTTCCCTTTTGCATCAAAGTAGTTCGCTCCAAAGTAGAACTCTGGAAACTCCTTTTTCACGATGTTCTCGGCTTCACGGCAAGAATCGGCTTCCACGTAGAACGTGGATACCTTACCTCCTTCTCTGGTGGATCTCACTTGAATGAGAGGTTGAGTAAACACCTGTTTAGTATTCGGAAACAAAGCCTTATCCATCTCTTCATCGATTTGGTTTAGAACCAAGATGTTATCAATGGAAATGGAATAGTCACACCCTTCAATCCACACGAGAAACGCCTCTGTATCGACTTCCGTGACCACGAAACGATTCATCTCTTGTTCTTCCAGCCATTCTAGTAAATCATCGTCTACTTGGTTGTGAAGAATGGATATGGCGCAACCAACAGAAAGACCAAGGGCTTTGACTTGTTCTTCGAGGGAAGGTTCGGATTCCTCTACCAGCCTAACAAAATAGTAATCCCACTCGGAGTGATGAACCGTCTCAACCAGAATCGAAACGCCACACTCAAAACGAACGGTGTCTTGGCGACAAGGAAAGCCGTCATCATCGATGAAAAGGGTTCCTTCCTCAATGGTGAAGGTAGCCACAGAGAGACCGACAGACGCCAAGTAATCGCACAAGAGCGACTCCATTTGGTCTGGGTACTGATTCTGGCCAAGTTCTAATTCATGCTCATCAAATGCACCAAAAAGTCCTTCTACTTGCTCGCTAAGTTTAATCGTTGTGTTTTTCATTAAGATTTCCCCCGTAAGAATAGTTAGTTTTTAGAAAGTGAATGAGAGAGACTCTACTGGAGAGTCCCTCCACAAACAGATAGAATCGCATTTAGTGAATTGCAATCCGTAATGCCAAGTTTTTCGAGTTGAGCGAGTTGTTCAGGTTCTAACTCTTCATCCGTTTCGGTATGAAGGTATACCTCTAACTCCCCGTCATCATCCCTAGATTCTAAGGAAGGATAGTACCCAAGGATGTATCCAAGGCGTTCATACATCCATTCCCGAATCTGTGTTTCGTCTCCAGACACTTGATACGAATGTCCAACTTTCACCGTATACGTTGGTTGAGTAGCGTTCATGAATCATTCCCCCTAATAGTGATGATTGAGAGTGAAGAAAAAGCAGGCGTTACCCTGCTTTCACTTCGAGAATGGCAGCACCTTTGTAGGTGCGTAAAAATTGTTGTTTCGCCTGCATGGGTGAACTAGCTCTCCAAATTGCAATGCCTTCAGAACCAAACATGAAATACTTGATTTGATACTCTTTCATTTTTTTAGCCATGGTACATTCCCCCTATGAATGTAAGTGTCCTTCTTCTTCTCGATATACATGCTGATATACTTATATTATACCGATATTCATAACAATAAACAAATAAAAGTTGGAGAAAAGAACCCCTTCCGAACACAAGAAGGGGCTGTGCCTTACCCGACGAGACTTAGGGTTTCTTGTTGTTTTGCTGAAATCCAATCCATCACAGCATGTTGTTCCTCATAGCCCAAACAGCCATCATTGATGAGCTGAAGTTCCTGGATCTCCTCTAACGTAAGTCCGAGAGATTCAATCGTCTGAGTGACTTTTTGGGAGACGAGGTGATTAGAAAGACGTATCGCCTCGATAGAGAGAGCGTGTCGGTCTAGGGATTCAATTTCTTGAGGGTTCATGCCGCCTAAAGAGAGAACATAGCCTGTTGCACAATATCGAATAGAAGGAGAGGAGGGAAGAAACTCAATGTACTGCCCACATAGAAACTCTTGTTGTTCGCCGTACGCTTGTAACATCTCTAACACTCGACCTTTGTTCATCTCGATACACTCCTTTAATCTCAATGATTGATTAGGGTTATACGGGTTGTGTTTCTCGTTTCAAGACACTTTCGTAAATGAGAGCGGGGTGTGTGGCTTTCTTAAAGAGAGAATGATAGACAGGGTCTTTAGCATACCCTTCCTTGTGATAGGCTTGAGCCGACAGATAGCCGAAACGATTCCGAACAAAAAGGGTGCAACCTTTGTTCGAGATGTAAGCGTCATACACATTTCCTTCTGAAAAACCGGGGGAGTTTTTCTTGGCCACGACTTGAAAATCAGGGGCTTTGGATTTTTTCATAGAATCACCCTTTCAAACGTTCCAATGATTCTTGTACCTTTTCAAACCCAAACCGTTCCACGAGCTCATGTAAATGAGAGAGGAGTTCTGGTTCCGTTACTCCTTGAAAGAGTTGATAGGTTTCAGGTTCTATGCTTATGTCATCTTGACCAATCTTGGCGTAATGATTGAATTCTTCCAGAGCTGCTTTCTGCTGGTCAACGAGGCGTTTCATGGTTTTCGATTGAGGAAGTTTTTTCGTTTGCTGGTGAATCTGGTGCAACTTCGACAGGCTCGTAATCACATACATCTGCTAAGTTCCTCCTTGTTGTTTCTACTATTATTGTAGCACAGAATGGCTACTTTTTCAATGAATAAAGGTTATAAAAGTAGAATATCGGTATATAATGTGATATAATGAAATTACGATAAACGAACGAGGGGGATGATGATTCATGCAGATTGAAGGAGTCATAGACTACATTCAGTACCCAAAATATTTTAAAAATGCCATGGAGTGGGCAGTGTTACAGATTCGTACGGCTCAAGGAAAAGTCAAAGCCGTCGGGGAAATGATGACGTGTAAGCGAGGCGAATTGTTCTTGTTTGAGGGAGACTTCACTCAGAGCAAATACGGAAAAGAATTCCGATTCACAAAAGCCACTCGGAGTGATCAAGGGGAGGCGGGCGCTCTATCGTACTTGTCTCACTTGTTTGGACCGAAAACGGCTCAAAAAATCATTAAGCATTTCAAAACCGCCGAAGAAAGTTTAAAAGTCTTTAAGGAAGATTCAGGGCTACTCACCCAAATCAAAGGCATTAGTCACAAAACGGTGAAAAAGGCTCAACTGAAACACCAAAAGAATAAGGTTGCTGAAGAGTTGTTCACGAATCTAAAACCGTATGGCATTAGCATGAACATGGCACTCAAAATCTTTAAACGCTACGGTGACGAAGCGATGGACACGTTGCGTGACAATCCGTATTGCCTCATGAAAGACTTTGAAGGAATCGGATTTGACCTATGTGACTTGTTAGCGGATTACTTCGGCATATCTCTTGACCACCCAAAACGACTTCAAGCAGGATACATGCATGCGATGAGAATGAGCATGAATAATGGTCATTGTTTTCAAGAAGCGAACGAGTTAAAGATGAGAGCGGAAAAAGTGTTAACAAAAAAAGGAAACGTAGCCAAAGCGATTCTGACTCAAACCTTCTTAGACATGATCCGCACAAATCAACTAGCGATGGAAAAGGGAGATCGCGTATATCTTCCGTATCTCTTGAAGTATGAAAAAGAGTTAGCGACTCATATTAGACGATTAAGAGGAACCAAAAAGTATGATTTTAGCGAAATGGATGCGATTCTCACCTCTTTTGAACAACAAGAAGGGTTTACGCTTCACCACCAACAACGAGAAGCGATTAAACGTTCCTTAACGAATATGGTATCCATCATCACAGGACCACCCGGAAGTGGAAAAACGACCATCATCAAGGCGATTCTCTATTGCTTAGAACAACTAGAGGGAAGAGTCATTCAGCCGGGGCTATGTGCGCCAACGGGTCGAGCTGCAAGACGCATGACCGAATCCACTGGAACGAGAGCCTACACCGTTCACAAACTCCTAGACTATAAACTCGATAATGGAAAATGGGATTTTAAACACAATCAATTCAATCCAATTTCCTATGAGTTACTCCTAGCGGATGAAGTGTCGATGCTGGATTTGCCTTTAGCGAATCACTTGTTTCAAGCCATTCCAAAGGGTTGCAGGGTCATTTTAGTAGGAGACGATGACCAACTTCCGAGTGTAGGTCCTGGTCAAGTGTTAGCCGACCTCATGAACAGTGGTGAAGTACCGTTTACGACGCTAAAAGAAGTATATCGCCAGAAGAATGGAAGCACCATTTTAGAACGTGCCTTAAACGTATCCAAAGGAAAAATTCCATGCACCGCAAACGACCCTTACTTCTCCTTCATTCATCATGATGACCAAGCAACGCTTTTAGATGATGTGGTGGAAGCATACGTGAAGGCGGTAAAAGAAGTGGGGTTAGATGAAGTCATTCTCCTTTCTCCGATGCGTAAGCATTTGTTCGGAGTCGATGAAATGAACCGAGTGCTTCAAGACGTGATTAATCCTCCTGCTCTCTTTAAATCCGAAGTGAAATTTGGAAACACCGTATTCCGTCAAGGAGACAAAGTCATCCAAATGACGCAAAACGAAGAGGAAGGGTTAGTCAATGGGCAAATCGGATATGTGGAGTTCTACCAACCCGAAGACCCAGCCAACGGAGAAGAAGAACGATTACTCATCAATTACGAGGGAGACATTAAACTCTATACCCGTGACCGCTTTGATGAGTTGAAACTTTGCTATGCCACCACGACTCATAAATCCCAAGGAAGTGAGTGGAAAGTCGTGTTCCTGCCATTTTGTGCCGAGCATCGCTTCATGATTCGAAGACGCATCATCTATACCGGCATGACAAGAGCCAAAGATAAATTGAATCTCTTCGGAGACATCGGAGAGTTCAAACGTGGGGTTCACTTTGGGCAAGAACCCAAGCGATTAACCCTGTTAAAAGAACGGATTCAAGGGGCTTGTTAAGCCCCTTTTTATGAGCATCTATTACCCATAAGGAGGCCCCTCATGCAAACTCGTATTCTCCCCATTCAAACGAGACAAGGTCAAGTCTATCTTCCGGTGAAATTCGCCCTCACCTTCACTCAGCGACTCAAAGGGTTCATGTTCACGAAACCCACCCCAGATTACGGCATTCTATTTCCGAATACCCGCCAGATTCATATGTTCTTCATGCGTTTTCCACTGGATGTGTATTACTTGGATCAAGCGGGGAAAATCATCTACGCCGATTCGATGGAGCCGTGGAAAATCGGTCCCAACATCCGGGAGGCTCACTACGTTTTAGAGTTCCCGCAAGGCTTGTATCCTTTACAGGCAGGAGATCACGTGATTTTACATGCACCCAAAACAGCGTACTGATCCGAATTCTTACAGAGATTTCGGATAGAGCGAGTCATCTGAATTCCTTCGGGCGTTCAGATTTTTTATGCAAAAAAAGAACCCTCTCTTTATTGAGAGGGGTTGATGTTTTCTTTACAATCAACGATTTCATACTTCTCGTACCCGGCATCCTCGTTTATCCATTTGAGGAACAAGGGCGCTAACAAATCTTCCGCATCCTCATCGCCACTACTCGTGATCACCACTTCAATTTCCATGTCTCGAAAGTTTCTTCTTTTCTTCTTCATATGCAAGTCACCTCTTTGGATTCATCCATGTACACGTTCTGTTAACGTCTTCGGAGTGAACGTAGACGTGTTGTAGACAAATCGGGCGATGAACTCGGCTTCTTTCTGCTGCTCTTGTAACTTGGTTAAATAGCATTCTCCGAAACTCCGACGATACTCAATGCCTTTTGAGGTCGTGTCATAGAGGCGAATGGTTCTTCTTTTCGGAGGAGAACCGTCTTCGACATTGCCCCAGCGACTTCGTAGGAGTCCAGTCATCTCGAGCTGAGACAGAAGTGGATACAAGGTGCCGTCCGAAATCTTCCAGTCGGGAAGCCGTTCTTCTAGTGCTCGTTTAATAGAAAACGCATAGTGAGGCGTCTTTTCACACTCTTTCGTGACCCAATAGGCTAAAAACGACTGTAAACTCACTTTTTCTTCGTTTCCCTCTTTTTTGAGGAATGATTCCTCACTTACTTGAACCACGGTATTCATGAAACGAAGGTAGGCATCTGTTTTCGCAAGGAGGGAGGCTTTTAATTCCTGGTAACGCCGAACCCCAGCATCGGTGAACGAGTAGAGACGCTTTCGCTTCGTATTCGGATTCTCATGCCGCTCCCACTCACTTCTCAAAAACCCTTCCCGCTCCCACTGGTGGAGGAGTGGATAGAGGTGCCCTTGAGCAATCCCAACGAACCCGCCGGATTCTCGCTTGATTTTCTCATGAAGGTCAAACCCGCTTCGTCTTGCCGGGGCATGATATAGAGCGGTCGTGATCAAGAGCAAATACAATTCTTTTTTCGTCGTAAATACAGTGAGTAGACTACGGGTACGTTCCGTTTGAGCCATCTGTATCACTCCTTACGTTTCTGGATTTGTTCTATCCTTTAGAACCAACCTAGTAAAAATGCGAAAGAATCGGCGCAAAATCGTGAAAATCGGACATGACAAGGGATTATCGTTCGCCAGCCCTCTTTTTCCGGCTTTTTCCGGCGATTTTCTTCTTTTTTTAGTAGGTATAAGGGAAAGGAAAATAGATTCTCAGGTTCGCTCATCGAATGGTTCCGAAATCTCTACAAGAATTATTTGGATTTATTGTACCACACTGTAAGCCCATAGAGAGGCTCGTCTTCTTCATAGTCCGAATTTCTTGTGAAAAATTCGGATAATCTGAAATCAAGTAGTGGATTTTCTGGATCAAGTCCGAAATCCTTAAAACAGAATTCAGATAAAAGAACCCCGTCTCTTCTGAAAGAAATAGGGTCCAAATCCGCTTGAATTCTCGTACATTCTACGTTTTTTACCACGTCTTGAAGAAAATCCAAAAGGGGAGAATGACAAACAGCCATAGATTCCACGAAACAATACCCGTCAAAGGGAGAAGGGAGAAACCAAACGCTCTTCGCCACTTTCGTTTTTCATCCAAGGTTTCCGCTTTTCGCCACTGACGGTAGAGGGCTAAAGAAGAGGAGAGCATGACAAACGTGGTCATGGGGTTTCCTCCTTCACATCCCATACTTTGCCCCACGTTCCTTCAAAGACAGGCTCTCCAAATCGCTTCGTGATCGCTTCTTCTTCAAATGGGCGAGTGCCGTCAGGATTGTGCGGAAGAAGTAGCACATCTGGGTGAGAGAGGGAAATCTCTTCTAGCAGAATCGGAAGATGCCCTTTCGTGATGTAGTAAGAACGCTCAAGAGCGGTAAAGTTTCGGGAACCTTTTCTGCTTTCATCTTGTTGGAACGGATCCCAGCGACCATCCGCTAACACCGAACCTCCCTGCTGCAGAATGTAGCTCGACACATTAAAGTCGGCTAACACTTTAGGCTGGTGGTAGTGTTGATTCACATAGGCCATCTCTTCGACTGGATAGTTAGGGTTCGCTTCTGCTTTTTCAGGCAAAATACCGGCTCCTGCATAGGCAACAACCCCTAGTGTAAACAACAAGAGAAAACGAGAGAATGATAGAGAAAAACGTAGCAAGTTCGTATTCGGAACCAACCCCCAGAAGAAGGGCAAAAACAAAAACAAGAAATGAGCCTGTTTGAATCCTGAAACGGCTAACGTTCCAATCCCTAGAGCAAGGAAGAGGGAAAGAGGATTTCTCTTCATGAGAAACACACAGAACAAAAACAGCAAAAAGACTAGAAGGAGAGTGGGATGTGATGTGTAAACAAGTGGTTTCCATTCCTCGTTCCATTCTGCTACTCGTGGATCTCCTCCAACAAGAAGAATGTAAAGAATGTTTTCGAGACCACCCGGATTGAACAAAGCCACCCCAAATTGAGAAATGGAAAGAATCACAAAAGAAAGGGGGAGTCTTTTTTCCTGATACACATAGGCTGCGACAACAATGCCCCACAAAACGAAAAGGACAGGCCACACTCCTCCATGAACATTGGCTAAAACAAAGGAACTTCCTACTAGGATGAGAGCTCTCCACATCCTCGGTTTCTTGGTAAACCGCACCATCCAGACAAATGCCCACACGATGAGAGGCGCGGATACGATTTGAGGGCGGATCGAGAAAAACATCATCATCATCGGCAATAGAAGAAGGAGAAGAATGAACACATCCATTCCGGTTAAATCTTTGGTTTCTCTCCCTTCTTGTAAAAGACGGACCATGGCATAGACGGTAAAAAACAAACAAAGAGAGGAGGCTAGGTGAACCAAATTCCATCCTCCCTTTTGGTATAGCCAAGCAAGGGCCCATTGAAACCAAATCTCATGAGTCACATAGGGAAGAGAAGGATCAAAACTGTTAATGGCGTAAGTGGGAATTTGGCGATGGTCCAACATCCACTCTCCAATTCCCAAATGAAAGTACATATCTGAATTGAATATGGCGTAAGCAGGAGTCAGTCGACCAAAGAGCAGAAGGATGATCACCATGGCAAACGAGTAAAACAACCAGGATGGTAGAGTTAGATTGGATTGAGGAAGTCTCATGAAACTAGGCTCCTTTCTTCAGGTAGGCAAAGTAACTTAAGCCGTAAGAGTGGGTTTTCTTTTGAAGCAATGAAGATTCTTCTCTTTTAAACAACTGATACAAGCGTTCATTCAACCACGGAGCAGGGGTTTTTTGTTCATCGAGCGGAACTCCCATCTTTTTTAAAAGTCGAGACATGACAGCAAGCGGGAACGTATGGGTTTGAAAACACGTGCCGTACTCGAGAGTCCATCCGGTTTCCTGAAACAAGGAGAGTAGTTCGTCTTTTCGGTAACGGCGTTCATGATGAAGGGCTTCGTCGTGACTTGTCCAGAGCCACGGATGAAGAGGCACGGTAAGGAGCAAATGCCCATCTGGTTTGGCAACGGATTGTAAGTGAATCAACGATTCTCGGTCTTCTTTCACGTGTTCTAACACATCTAAGAGCAACACGGTATCCACTGGAACAAGGGAAGGAACGTGAGGAAGGCATCCTTCGATGACCTCAATGCCTTTTTGTTGGCAAAGAAGAAGGGATTCTGTATGAAAATCCATGCCATAGCGGTTCACACCGCTCTCTTTTAACGTATCTAAGAAAAAGCCAGTGCCGCACCCGACATCGAGAACAGAGTGCGAAGGGGATAACACCCCTTGAGCCGAGAGGAAAGAAAGAATCATTTCCTGTCTAGCTCGGTGCCACCAGTGGGAGGTTTCTTGTTCATTCATATGATGATAGATGTTGGGATTCAAGAGCGAGTCGCTCCTTTCGAATGAGTTGTTTTCGTAAACGAATGAGGGTCGTAAGCATACGAAGGCCATCTTGGATGGGGTGAACGGTCGAACCTGGTTGATCTCGCCAAATGCACGGCAGTTCGAGTACCGGTTCTTGAAGGCGTCGTGCTTTAAGGAGAAGTTCTACATCCATCGCAAACCCTTGTTCTTGTAAGGGTTCAAACAGAATTGGCACGAGGGTATGGTGAAAGACCTTGCAGCCACATTGCGTATCGGGATAGGGAAGGTGGGTGATGAGGCGGGTAGCATAGCGGAACAAGAGTCCGGTGAGTTGACGGAAGAAAGGTTGTTTGGGGATGAGTTGAGACTGCGGATGAGCCCGGGAGGCGATGATGATGGAAGGCAGAGGGGTTTGAGAGAAGACTTGGGTGAAGAAGGAAAAGTCAGTCGCCCCATCGGCGTCACAGAAGGCTCTCCATTCGCCATTTGCCTGTTTCATGCCATGTGCCACGGTTCCACCCTTGCCAAGTCGTTGCTCATTCTCGATGACGGTCATCCATTCATGGGTGTTGGCTAATGAACGTGCTACATCCAAGGTCTCATCAGGGGAAGGTTCAATGACGAGGATGACTTCAAGGGAGTGAGGGAAGGTTTCTTTCCAAGAGAGTAGGGACTTTATGGTAGAAGGAAGTCGTTCGGCTTCTCGGTAACAGGGGATGATGAGGGATAGAAATGGGGAGGGCATGGTACCTCCTCCTTTCAAGGGAAATGAAATACGAAGGGTTGTGCCTTTATTATACGATGTTTTAATAGGTGTTTTCAATGAATAGAGGAATGAAATAACAGGAGAAGAAATCTCCTTTACGCATAGCAATCCATGAATTGCCCTAAATGACTTTCAGGATGGTGATAGATTCGTTTTTGTTTAGGAGAAGTATATTTAGGGGGTGGAGCGGATTTTCGCTTTTTACGGGGTTGTTGGTGAGCAGAAGATCCAAACTCTTTTGTGACAGGTGTTGATTTCATGGGCATAGCCTCCTTATTTATCGTGGAAAAGTCGAATACATCTTTATCGTATCGAAGATTGAAGAGGGTTTTCAAGGAAATTAGGAATAAATCAAGAATAAGTGAATAAAAAAATAACCACAGGGAGAAAATGAGAGTAAAACGTGAAGGGAAGAACACCTATGCAAATTCAATCCACCCTCGCCAAAGCCTGGAGCAAGGCACTCACGCTTACAACTCTTTCTCCCAGAGAGCGGCTTCAAGAAGCAGGTATCTCAATTATTTTTCATACAAAAGAGATTCAGTGGAAAAAAGAAGGGTTTTTGGTGTATCTGGAAGTGATCTTAACCGAAATCAAGTCAGGGGATCGGTGGGAGGTGATCCAAGGCGGAATGGGGGCGACGCTGCCAGAAGCCTACCAAGAAGCCGTACATCTCTTTTTTGACTTACATCTTCCGACTGGAACTGCTCCAGTGGTAGGAGTTGAACCAGAACGCGAAACGCAAGAACCAGAGCCAAAGAAATGGATGACCGAGCCTCAGCGCAAGTGGCTCTTAAAACTCATTGACGAATTTGAGCGGATGGGGGTTCCGCCTCTGTTCTTGAAAGAAAAAATCACGGATGAAGTTGGCATCTTTGCTTCGTATGAAGAATTGACACAGACTCAAGCCAGTAAAGCGATTGACGCGTTAAAAGCATGGAAACACGGAGGAAATAAAGACCTAGTGGAAGCCTCCGTCAAATATCGGTTTCAGAAGTTGGAGGCATCCGCTCCCACGCATTAGAAAAACGCCTTTTAGGAAGGCGTTTTTTCTTGTTTCTGTGGATGTGACGTTACTTGGTCCATGATGACCTTCAGAATGCTTCTCGCCACTTGTTCGCTTCCCCAATTTAAGAACTGTACAGGAATCCGGAAGACATGCCACCCATTCGATTGTAAGTAGCGGTTCCGCCTTTCATCCCACTCTTGTTGAATAGGGTTGTCATGGTGAGGACCATCGACTTCTATTGCAAACTTAAGTCCTCCACACCACAAGGCAATATCAATGTAGAAACGCTCATCCGGGCATTCCAGTACCGGTCCAATCATACCTTTTCCTTTGTATTCGTACATCACGATCCGGCGAATCGCTTGAAACAATCGTCGCTGAGACATAGAGGGCTCAGGTACAAAATCACACCAATGTTTAGAGTGAGTCGGGAATGGGTAGACGGGTGGTTTCCCTTGAATCGCTGCTTCTTTCAAAATAGCTCACTCCTTTTCATAGAAAAACCGAATATACTTTTGGTGTTCCCTGATTCTCGTGCTTTATGCGCGTAAAGCAAAAAAATTCCCCCAAAAGAGATCATTGGGGGATTTCCGAATGCAAAGTGCCTGAACTTCCCATGTGATAGGTTGTCCAGCAAAATCATTTCTATTCAAGAAAGTAATTCTTAACCTCAAACGATTTTAATATCAATTGATCCAGTTCTTCACTTGTTTGAACCGTGAGGGGGTGGGTAAGACCAAGTACAAGCCCCAACTGGATTAAAGAACGTCTTTTTTGTTCAATGATTTGTTTTAAAGATTCAGGAGCGGATAGGACGGTGGACATACATATTCTCCTTATCATAGGCAAATAGAATGAGTTTGAGTCCTATTATAGTATGGAATTGAATAGGTAAACTAGGGAAATAATGACAAATCCGTGAAAGGTGATAACCCGAAAGCCCTAAAGGCTTAAGGGGAGAGAGTTACAATCAAGTTCAGATGAGGGCGACTTTGACGATTTCCTTCATGCCTTCACGCTTGATGCCAGAATAGGAGTCATCGTTTTCATCCATGACGGAATCAAACGGAATGACGAGAAGCGGGGTGCGGTAGTTGAACACGATGAACCGAGTAGCCATATCCTCATACGAGCCTTCGTTATCTTCCACGGTATACTGAAGCGTATAGCCATGGTTTGGTAAGATGCCTTCTGCTTGTAAATCCATGAAGAGGCTTGGTACATCAGATACGTCTACGGTAGAGTTTGAATCATCAAATCCTGCCTCATAGTTCGTGAGGAGATAGAGGTTCATCTCATCCAAGACGTTTTCCACTAATTCATCAAACGAATCGGTAAAAGGAACGATTTTTTCAACCAATGGAGCAAACCCTTCCTTTTTCAATCCTTTGTAGTCCCCATCTTCGTTTTGAGAAAAGAGGGTTTCTACAGGCAGAGTTAGGAGAGGATTCGTAGATCCGTTTTCTTTTAAGACAACCTCTTCTGCTACAAACACATCTTCAACAAATGTGCCGACCACACGAACAGATACCTCCTTGGGAAGAATGTTCAGGATCTTCAGAGAGTCAAAAAAGGGAGTAAAGGTTTCTGGAGACACCTCATTGCCTTCATTCCAAACTGCTGAAACGTCTTCATTGCTCCAGCTATCGGCTAGCACGTTCTCTATGTTGTTTAAGATTCCTTCTTGAATACCATTCACCGTTAACATCGTCTTAGTCAAATGTAACTCCTCCTTCAATATCGTGAAAAATGAACATCCAATACCTCTCCAGTATAACATAAAAGGAATTATTAATGAATAAAGGAATAAAACAAAACGTTCAAGTATCTGTCACATCTTTCCTAATTTTTCCCTTCTATTTCTTGAACAGAAGAAAGGGAGAATGATAGAATAAAGGTATACCTAGAAACTAAAAACTGCACCCTCAACCTCCATAGGAGTTTGGGAGAGAGATGCAGAACGAAAGATGAAGATTACTTTAGAACAGTTCAACTAACATACGAGGAAGGACCTCATGAGTTGAAGATGTTCATAGAGGACAGTTCGCAAGAATAATGACGAAAAGTGCAAGACCAAGCCTGTCGGAGGACAGGATACGTCTACCCATCACCCACTTTTATTCATATTGCGGAGTGTTAACTTTATGGCCATCTTGAATTCGTGGGGTTTTTTTATTCCTTTATTCCCAATTTGTTCATAGATTTTTATGAATAGATGGGTTAAAATAGGAACAAGTGTTCTTGTTTTTGCGAAAAATGAGGACAACCCCCGCTCAAGTGGTCATAACTCGATAATCCAGAACGACTGGTGATGGAACCCAACCATTTGTACGAAGAGAGGAGAAAAAACATGAGTCAAATTCAAGCCATTCAACCTAACAACGAATCCATTCACCCTATTTTTTCGGAGATTCCTCCGCTGCCACCGCTCCGCAATGGAAGTGAGGTGGACCTCTGCCGATTGGCTCGTCAAGGGTTGCTACGAAAGGGGAAAAAGGGCTACCAAAAGCGGGAGGAAGGGATGTCGATGTTCGGGGAAGTAGAAGAAGGAGAGTGGTTCTGGATCGAAGAGAGCATCCAATACGTGAAAAAGGGATACGAGGAAACCGCTCAGGAACTCATGGAGGTCAAGCGTGAATGGATAAAAGGTTCTTCGTTCGTTCCATTTTCAAAGATTCTAAAACTGGAACATACCCTACGCCTCTACCTCATTCTATGGGAAGAGGCAGAGCCGTTCTTCTTCCGCTCCCCACGACAATTAGAAGACTGGATAGACGAACACTCAACGCTCGAGTGCTGGTTTGAGAATCTGCTCATGGGAGATGTATTTGACCAGAGCCTTTCGCAAACCATACGTGAAATATGGTAAAGTCAAGACCCCTTTCAAAAATGGAAGGGGTATCTTTCTATTTTCCTAGAATTCCGATATTCATTCATAGTATACTAAACTTACAAACCATAATCCGAATTTCCTTTGGAATTTCGGAGTAGAAAGAAGGGATACCATGCATTCTCTGATTCAATCTGATGTGCAGCACTTTCTTCCCATCATGGAGGCTCACACCGGGATTAAATTCCAGAAAATCAACGTGACGGAATTTGCAGACCTCACGACTCACCCTGAAATTCCTCTGTTTCTTGCCTCTTTGCAACCTTACCCTGCTAACCCTCTTGCCCTTTCTGCTCAAGCCCCTTTTTACGGTACGATTGGTTTTGAAGCCGATCCGCAACTACAATCCTCTATTCTTTCCTATCATCATCACAAAGTCGGCTTAAAAACGGTGTGTAAGGATTTGTTCTTGCATGTGACAGGCATCTTAGCGAAACAACGTCAGCAAATGATGAGTTTTCATATTCTTCCGGTTCTTTCAGGGGAAGCCACCATATTGAGTGAAGGCATTGGGATGTCGTTTTTCTCAGAGCAAGGCGTGTGTACGCTCTTCTTTTTAGATGGATTTCAATGGACTCAAGAAGGAGAGATGACACGTGGCTAAGAAATCGTGGGATTACTTAAACTTGGTGTGTGGCAACTGTGGGTCCCCGCTAACCATTCAAAAAGGCGAATGGGGAACGTTCTATGCCTGCAGCGAATACCCAAAGTGCTACAACCGCTTCACCACCAATCTTTACGAACTCTTGCTTGATAAAGTCTATGACCATGTATTAAAGCATGGCCATGCCAAAAACTTTAAATGGAACGTTCGTAGAAGCCGTCTTCATGCCGTGGTACAAACCGTGAAAGAAACGGACCAACAAGTGACGCTAAGTGTGTTAAACGTGGCTTTTGCGAAAAAGAGAGCCTAACAGAGAATACCCTCGTCTTAAACGACGGGGGTATTGATTTTGGGCAATCCCAGGTTTTCAAAGTATTTCTGATAAGAAGGCGGAACCAGATGAGGGTATTCCTCGCCAAGGTGATGACAATTCCACGCATGCTCTGTCGCTTTCTCCTTTTCTCCAAGAGCATGATACGCGAGTGCGATTTCCATTTCACTCATGATGGAATACCACACGACATTCCCTTTTGAAAAACATTCTCTTCCTTTTTCTAGTTCTTCGATGATTTTTCTTCGGTTCGGTCGTTTCTGGATGTGCTCATCTTGAGAGCGTAATAAATAGTAAAATCCTTTGGCTTGGGCATGTACAGTCTCATTTCGGTGCAAGAGCTCTGCACATTTCTTTTGATAAGATTTGGCGGCAGAATGATTTCCTAGCTCGTAGTAACACATGCTGAGACCTAGACAAATCGCCTGTAAAATTGGGTGATACGTATGATAGTACTTGACGAGTTGAAAGGCTTCTTGGTAGGATTTTAAGGATTCTCGAAATAACGCTCGAGAGGCTTCAGAAGGGCGATGAATCATGGTGTTGTGATCAAAAAGAGAGACAGATCGTTTAATCTCAAATCCTTGTTCAAGCAAGCAATCACCTTGAATATAGTACACTTGCCCTAAATCAAGTCGAGTACCCACCTTCTTTGGAGATGACAAAATACTTCGACAAATGGATAAGGCATTCACAAACTGATGTTGATTTCGCAAAACACGTGCTTCGTAGATAGATAGTTGCAATTGGTGAACGGGGTTTTGAAAGAGTGGGTCTTCTCGGTGTTTCTTCACTTGTTGCAGCGTCAACTGTAACGCATTCTGCTTTAATAGCATTTCTAGTTCATACAGAGCATCTTCTACTTCAAAGCAGCAAGGATCTTCTTCTGATGGAGGTTCTGCCGGGATGTTTCTGTGCTGTTCTCCGTTTAAGGTTTGTAGCTGTTTTAAAATATCCAGATACAAAGAAAGAGCAGGAACGGTTTTTCCTTTCTCAATTTGACTGATCATGGATTGTGTAACCCCGAGTAGATGAGCCATTTTCCCTTGTGTCAGATTCATTTCTTTTCGATACTTCCGTATCATTTCTCCTAAGTCATTCATCCTATTGACACCTTCATCCCAAAATATAAGTATTACTAATATTTTTATTATAATCGAAGAATATTCCTCTATTCATTTAGAAATATGTCGGTTTTATGGCGTTTTTTGTCTATTCCCGCCTTTTCTCCTATTTTCCAAAAAAGTTTAGGTATGGTTTAATATGGAATATACAGATAGATATAAAGGGTTTGTACAGCGTTTGTACAAATTTTGTACGTGCTAGTCGGGAACGGGGTGATGGTGGTCTTTCTTGTATGGCTACTTTGTCCTATTTCCTTTGGGCTAGATGCGATGGAGATTTGCAAAAGAAAAAGAGCATGAGGGAAACAGAAATCTACACACCCAAGTTGAAAGGAGTTGACCCAGTTGAATGCTCAGAACTTTTGTTCCAACAATGTCGTGTTCGAGCGTATGGTCAAGCAAGGTCTAATCTGGAAAGATCAAAAAGGATATTATGCGTTTGAGAAGGAAATTAACTTTTTTGGCGAAGAGGTAAAGGGCGAAAAATACTACCTTGTGGATAGTTATCAAGCGTTTCTATCCATGAAGAACGAATGGAGACATCTTCACGAAACCTTACAAGAAAAAATGAGTCACACCATTCCTTCCCCATGGAGAATTGAATATTTCAAAGGGTTATTGTTAGCCTTATGTGTAGCAGATTACAAGTTAGCCAAACTCGAAGAACTGCATGTGGAGTTGAAACAAGGGCATTTCAAATCTCCTCGTCAGATGGAAGAATGGGTGAGTGATTGTTCCAATTTGGAATCGTTTACAGATAGCATCCATGAATTGGTGTATGATTCTCCATTAAAAGTGTTAAAGAATACGTTACAAAGGATTGATACGATGTTGGCGATGGATTCACTAGGTATCCATCAATGGCTAGGGGCAGCTGAACCAACAGACGTAAAAGACGTAAAGGAAGCACAATAGGGCGAAATATTTCATTTTCATTACATTTTCAATGAAGAACGGTATAAATAGGGCATATCGTGTTGTAATGTGGTAAAATGGGTACAAGCCGGTCCTTCCGGCTTCAAAACCATTTAAAGGAGTGTTGGGATGAAGAAATCGTGGAAATCCCTTGCCTTCAGCGCTCTAGCGTTGTCGTTTGCTTTTGTTACTACTTCGAACGTTCTTGCCTCAGATATGACCTCGACGTCTAACCCTCTCGAAATCGAGTTTCTTCCTGAAATCGGATTTGAATGGAAGAACTTAACACCGTCACAGACTCCCATTTTCCTACCGAGCTCCAGAGTCAATGCCTATGAGTCTCTCATGAAATACAAGTTGTCACTGACTGGTGACACGAAAACCGATGTTCATAAGGCGTACAATGTTCAAAACATGTCGGTCATTACCGCAGAAGACCTTGAACAGTTGTTTGACGGGAAACTAAAAGGGAAAGGGCTTAAAACCATTGAAGTAGGTCAAAAATACAAAATAGACCCAGCCTTTTTAGCCGCCATCATGATGCATGAAAGTGCCAACGGAACCAGTGATGCCATCCATCGTCTGAACAATGTCGGAGGAATCATGTACTACGAGGGAGGTCTTCGTAAGTTTAAAAGCGTGGATGAATCCATTGAGGAACTTGGAGCTCTACTGGATCGATTGTACTTGCCGAATGGGAAAAACACACCGGAAACCATTCAAAAATGGTACTGTCCGGTGGGGGCTTCGAATGACCCAACCGGCCTTAATGTGCATTGGCTAAAAGCCGTGACGTACTACTGGAAAGAAATTCGTTCCTATGCTGTACTAAATGAAACGGACCTTCCTGTCGTAGCTCAAAAAGATTAACCGAGTATGTCATATCCAAGTCTATGAACCTCTAACACTCTGAATTTCTAGGGAAATTCAAGAAAATCTTAGCGGTTTAGGAGAAGAAGAGCCTGATAAAAGCAAGAAAAAAGGACCTCTTTTGGAGGTCCTTTTTTAGTATGGAGTAATCACGGGTGTAGGCTTTTGAAAACCAGGTTTCTTGATGGGTTTAACGGGTTGGGGTTTGGGAATGGTTGGTTTCGGGATATGGATTCCATGAGAAGGAACAATGGTTCCTTTCACCGCTAGGCTTGTGGCTGGAATGCTCACGACCACATAGGGTGTCGTAAGAACTTGCATCACCATGTCATCCTTTTTCGGGCTCGTATGTTTGGCTTGCGCCATGATCACGGCAGGGGAAACCGAATAGATTCGTTCGATGGCGATACTGTGACCACCAGACGTTTGCTCCCCTAATGAAGCCAAGATGTACGTCTTATCTCCAACGGTTTGAGAGAAAATGCCACGTTTCTCTGCCTTTGGTAGCAAACCTTGTTTGATTTCATCTGGCAAGGCTTCCTCCGTTTCCATTAGATAGGGAATGGATTGGAATTTCGATTTCGAGATGGATTTTCCCATCGGGGAGCCGGGAAGTTGAGAAGCGGATGCCGCACTTCCAAATGCGAGCAAGAGAATCAAACTCGCTAGCAACCAAGTGAATCCTTTTTTCATTCAAACACCTCCTACAAAAATGGACACATCGCTTAGATATGTCATAACCAAGTACAAGGGGTGTAATAGGGTTTTATAGCATGTTAAAGTCAGGTTTAGACCAGTTGGAAGGAAAAGACGATGGAAGTGATTCAGTGACAGAAGTAAGAGGATGGAGCGAAAGGAAAATACATAGAGAAAAAACGCACAGATGATGTTGAAGAATTTCTTTTCTGTCTCAAAAATACGGGTATACCCAAGAAACTGAGATAGTGAGAATAGGAGAATCAAGTGATTTCTAATGGCACTTCTCCATTGTACCACAAAATTGCGATGTATACGAGTATTATTTATGAACAACGGAATGTTTAGTCGGGTTTGAATTTCACAAAATAACAATTTTGTGAAGTTGACAGATTCATAGAGAGAAAATGGGCTGTATAACCTCCACTACCTTGGTTGGTTCTTATTTTCCTGCTGAAAATAAGATTGGTAGTTGAAAGGCGTGAAACTTTAGATGTATCCTTTCTCCTTCAAACTCACAAACTTCGTTTGGGTTCCAATGATGATGTGATCCAAAACAGGAATGCCTAGTAGACTGCCTAGTAGTTTAGAGGAACGAAAGTTTTCCATTCCTCTAGTAGACGAACAAAGGAATCTCATAGTATGATAGAGTAACAACCATATTATGGTAGATATGATCCTGAAATCTTCGATTTCGGATTGGAGGAATTTGCACATGTCTATGATTAAAACCCGAGTATCATTCGAGCAGCTCCCTTCTATTCTTCAAGAGGTGGTAAACGAAGAGGTTATCCATCACGCTGGGGTGGTTCGAGAAGCCTTGTTTACAGAAGAAAACGGTCATATTGTGAAAACCTACTCTGTATTTGTGGAGCTAGAACGAGCGTGGAGCATCCATTCTCTACATGTAAGCCCTTATAACGAGCATCAAGAACTTAAAAAAGAAGATGTACAAAGCGTAACGATTCACAAAGAACACATCGAAATCATCAAATCTCTTAGGTAGAACAAGGGTAGTTGGTTTATGAAAAATCTGTGAACATGTCGAAAAATGTCTTGATATTCATGATTTGTTTTGATATTCTACATATACGTTCTGTTATTGCTGAAGTTCTGAATACATAGAATTCAGATAGATGTCTCCTGTTTATGAAGAGTTGTATCTGTATACTCAGACACCTCTCTTTTTAAAAAGAACAGGAGTGAATGACACATGAAAAAACGTAGCATCTTTTCCATTCTATCGGTAGGAGTCTTGGCAGCATGTATCGGGTTCGGTACCTTTGCCCCGAATGAGGCAGAAGCATCTCCCCCACCATGGCCAACCTTCTCATCCACCAACTCTGAAATCGTAGAGTAAGTTCTCGAATTTCAGGTAGGAGACATCACTCAGCAGCCATCCAGAAAAACAATCAAGAGTAACACACGGCGATGGAGAGTGGAAACACTCTCTTTTGTTGTGACAGGAGGTCCTTTTATGCCAAACTTTCAGCAACAGATTGGCCTAATGGTGAAAGAAAAACGAAAAGAAAAGAAAATGACGCAAGCCGATCTTGCACGAGCGGTTGGGGTCACTCAATCGACCATCTCACAAATGGAGAAAAATATACTCACACCAACCATGACAGTGCTGGTAAAGGTGTCTCACGCACTTGGAACCACTCCCTCCTTCTTCCTGACACTTCATGAAGATACAACCGTCTATTACCCGAAAAAATTTGAAGGATTCCTAGAAGAGGTAGAGAGTTATTACAATCGTTATGAGTACGAAAAAATGGGTACACTCATCCAACAAGCAGAAGAGGAAAAATGTTGTATAGATGATCCACACCAGCTCCCGTGGGTACTCATGTGGAAGGCAAAATACCTTCTTCAAACCTATCAATTGGATAAGGCACTCTTCCTGTGCTTTCAGATTTTAGATGAGATGCATATATATCTCTCTAATAAACTAAAGGGAGAGATTCATCGTGTGTTGGGTGATATTTATTACGCTCAATCGGTCGTATTAGAACCGATTCACATGGAAGTCGAGCCACATACCGAATCTTACCGGAATTGCGAAGAAGCCTTGTTTCATTATCGCAAAGGTTATTCCTACCTTCATTTTGAAAACAAAACAAGTGATTCGTATAAAAAAATCTTGTATGGCATCGGTGCTTCTCTTCAGCGTATGGGAGAAGATGAAGGAGCACAAGAATACTACGAGAAGTGTATCCGACGAGGTGCCCAGGATATGAAGAATTACAAAAGTTACGAGGGAAGTATTCACTTAGCGAATGCTCACGTATGGCTTGGGAGAAAGGATTATGGAAAAGCCCTTTTTTTGACGCAAAAAGCCTTAATGGTCTACGAAGAAATTGACGATTTTCGCAACCAAATGACGTGTCACCTCATGTATGCAGAAATCTATGAAGACATGAAGAACATAGAACAGGCTCAACAATCGTATCAGTCTTGCTATGACGTCTACCTAGCTCATCCGGAGCAAAGTCGACTAGACTTTATTCAAACATTAAAAGAAAAGGGATTTGCTTGTTAACCATCGATTTTAAACGATCAAACATCCCTCTTTTTGGAGTGCCGCACCCCTTTGAGGGTGTTTTTTTGTTTGGAATACTTGGTGAATTCTAGTAAGATTAAGATACTAATTCTGAATCGTAGAATGAAGATGAATAGACTTGTATAAAGAAAGGAGTGTCTTCTTTGACTCCAGAAAAAGCCTTGAACGTGTTCTCAACCTGGATGAAAAATCGAGAGTTATCATCTGGAACCCAACAAGAATATCTCTACAATGTTCGTCGTTTTCTTGTCTTTTTAAAGGAGATGTCTTTTGGGGAAGCCACCAAACTAGAGGTCATGGAGTTTCTAACTGAAGAACGAGAAAAGCATCAAAACACAGCCTCCACGAGAAATCGAAAACTGATGGCCATTCGAGCCTTTTACCGCGCGTTGAATGATTTGAACGTCTATACAGGAAACCCAGCCAAAGAAGTGGATGCTGCGAAGACGGTGAAAGAGAAACTGCCGACGTATTTGGACCGTAAGGCATGGCTCGCCTTTTTAGAATCCGTGCCGAATAGCCCCTTTGAAATTCGAGACAAAGGAATGTTTCGGTTGATGGTGGAAGCAGGGCTGCGGGTGTCAGAGGTACAAAAGATGAACACGACCCATCTTGACCGGGAAAACAGTGGAATTCATGTCACGGGAAAAGGCAATAAACAACGGTTTATTCCCATCTCCCCTTCTCTCATGTCGTTTCTACAGCTCGTGATCGACCAACGGATCCCGCCAAAACCAAGTGACCCGTATGCTTTATTTGTGTCTCGAAACGGAACCCGTATTACCAGAAGGCGGATACAACAAATCGCAGAGGGCATTTTTGAGAAACTCCCTGCGATGGAAGGATTGGAGCACTTAGAAGGTCTGGGATTATCGTGTCACAAACTTCGTCATACCTTTGGAACGAACCTTATGCGAAGTGGCGCAGACCTACGTACCGCTCAAGAACTCATGGGACATGAATCTCCTGCCACGACGCAGATTTATACCCACGTAAACAATGAACAAAAGCGAAATGCGATTGATCAACTGCATTCTTTCTTAAATTCCTCTGATGACTAAAGGGATTCGGATGAAAGCAAACAAAAAGCACCGGTCTTTCCAAAATTCTTGGAGAAACGGGTGCTTTTTTATGGATTCTGTCTTGTATGAGGGTGTAGGATATGGTACCCTCCCTTCTTACTACATTTGCTTTAGGCGGATGATTTTTTATCCTTGGATATGACATACTTGGGTAATGGTTTACGGTTCCACAGGAATGTTATAGAGGTTGATAGATTTTCGGAATCGATGGAAACATCTTCTCTATTTTCTTAGCGGTCGCTGCATGAAGGGTGACATAGAGATAGCCATTCCAGTAGCCCACGACGGCCAGCAACTCCTCTTGTTGTTTTAGGTTGTAAAGGGTCTCCCCGAAATGTCCCGTATGACGTTTTTTCGTCATTTTGACGCCTCTCATTCCAATCCCTCCTCTCTTCATTCCATCATTACTTTCGCTTCACCTCGTTGATGAGTTCTTTCAACAGTTGAATACGGGCTTCTTTCCTTGCTGCATCTCTTGTATACGCCCCATCATCCCCTGAGTAGAAATACTCTCGGTGGTCAATCGGGGTACGCTCTTCTCTTTTTAGTACATCCTCTAGTACCGATAGAGGCAACGACGATTGAGATTTCTTTTTTAACTTCTTACGTAACCTTTTCACCTGATTGGATTTTTTCGTGTGATCCTGTTTGATTTTTTCGAAGTGTAGCATAGAAACCCCCTCCTTTATTTGTCTCGGATTCTTAATTCTTTACTAGAATTAAGATTGATTGCTTCTCGTAGGTCCCAGATGTCTTTGCACGAAACCCTAGTCGAGTAATCTTCCCGGTCCGCTTTTGAGCCTCCGTGAAAGTTTTTATCTACAAAATTCTGTACGGTTGCTCGTAACTTCTCGTATTCACGGATGAGTACCATGGCTTCTTCTCCGTTTGCAACGTTTTGTTCACATATGTCGTTTCTCATTCCTTCAATCATTCTCTCTATAGGGGTCATGTCATGTTCCTCCTTTTGATTCTTAATTAGGGTAAAACAATAAAAACCCCGACTTCTTGGCGTACAGTCGGGGGGGCATAAACCAAGACACATCCGTTTTGGGTCTTGGTGGCTCGTCCCTCACAAGGGGAGGTGGGGAAAAGCCTTGAGGAAGTTAGATGACTCAAGTGATCACCACTTTAGTTCGGTTTTGAATCCTACTCTCACAGGGGGTTGCGAGATTCATAGATTCAGAGGAGAAAAGTTGTTCTTTAGGGGGATGAACAACTCTTATACTCTTATTTTATACCGATATTCATTGTTTATCAAGTAGTTCAACCCTTTAAAGGGTAAAGTCCTTCTCTTGTTCACAAAGTTGTCACACTTGTCTGAATATCCCCAGAAACCTAGGAAATCTAGCATTCTCAGAAAAAGACTAGAAGTTCACATAGGACAACACGGCTGATAGATTGTCGTATCCTCCACGTTCATTCGCTCCGTTGATCAAGTGCTCAGAAGCCGTTTTGCAGTTTCCACCTTGAGCAATGAGTCGAGCCATTTCATTCTCATTGAGGTGTTCTGTAATTCCATCTGATACAAGTACCAGTAAATCCTCTTGTTGAACAGACCCCGAGCGAATATCCGGAGTGACAGCGGAAAACACGCCTACAGCATTGGTCACGGTAAAACGTTCTGGATGATGTTTGATTTCATCTTTGTTGATTTTTCGGTCTTTAAAGAGCTGTTGGGCGACCGTTTGATCTTCAGTCATGCCAATGAGTTGTCCTTCTCGCATGAGGAATAGTTTGGTGTTCCCCACATGAGCAAACGTTATTCGTTTCCCTGCGGTGAGTGCTACCATCGTTAACGACGTACACAATCCCTGGTAACGACCTCCCCCTCCTTTTCTGGCTCCTTCAATGACTCGATGAGCCACGTAAAAGGCTTCTCGAAGCAACGGTTCAAGGGGCATATGAGGTTGAAAACGAGCCTCTAAGAAGGTTTTCATTTCATAGATAGCTAGGGTTGAGGCAGCGAGCCCTCCTAAGTGACTTCCTTGTCCATCGGCCACCATTAAAAACAAGGTGTCGTGTAATTCAAAGGCTTCAATCGCATCTTCGTTATAGTCTTGTTTATCTCCTTTATGCGTGAGCGCATAGAAATCAAAACGACTCATATTCCATCCTCCTTTAGGAAAATAGGCGAAAATCGCCATAAAGGAGTCTATCGAGACTCCTAAAGAAGATGAAACGTGTCTGGGAAAATCCCAGCCGCCAAGACAAACAGCAGAACCAGAGCAAGACGAATGACAAATGCCATGACTAACCAAAGAAAGGTCCAGCCCATTACTCTTCGGTATCGAACCTCCCCTGTCGTCGCCCGGTCATAGTACCAAACCGCAATCCCAAATAGAATTGAAAATACTCCTACGATGGGTTTCCATACCAAGAGAGCCGCAAGGAGCCATTTCCATTTAGAGGTATAGAGGTAGAACCCGTTGTCTAAGAAAGGGTCAATGCCCTTTTCCCCTTGTTGAATCGCCTCTTTTACCGCCTCTTTAACTTTTTCCTCCACATCCTTTTCTTTTTTGTTCTCACTCATCTTTCTTCCTCCTTTGATTCTCAATTCCTTACCATCTTTTTTCCCGTGGGAAAATAAGAATCAGGAATTAAGATTGCAGGGATCATTCTTTTGTAGAGGATAGTAGAGTCTTTTTTTCCTCTACGAAAAAAAAGATTGGGTAGGTCAAAAGAATATAACGCACTCCTTTCTTAAAGGAGAGGAGTCACGTATTCGAGAATTTCTTCAAACACTTCATGTTCGGTTTTGCCTGATACTTCTAGGAGAACCGCTTTTTCGGCTTCCTGTGCATACCGTTTCACTTGATTGGTCATGGCGTCTCGGTGTTCGTCTGAGAACCGATCGTAATGGGTTTTTTCGTCTTCTCTTCTCTTTCCCACTCTTCCTGTAAAGAGAAGTTCAAGAGCTGGTGCGGGCGTGTGATGTTTAAGTCCATGGTGGAAAAACCAAAGCAGTTCTTCTGAAATTCCTTGTAATCCTTGAAACAAAAACGTCGTTTCAAAGAACCGGTCGCATACCACCCATGTTCCGCTTTGGATGGCTGGTCGAATGACTTTTTCTAAATGCTCTTCTCGTGCAGCGAGGTAAAGCAGCCATTGAGTTTTCGGTGAGTAGGATTCTTTCATGAGAAGAGAACGTAACTCACACCCAAGGGGGGTTCCTCCTGGCTCAAACGTGTGAATCACGCTCTTTCCTTGTTTTTCTAGCCACTTTGTAAGATGGTTGGTTTGGGTAGTTTTACCTGTTTGATCTAACCCTCCGCAGATGAGGAATTTCCCTGCCTTCATTACTCACACCCCTCTTCGATTAAGAGAGAGAGTTCATCCACATTCCCTTTGATTTCCCTACTCATGTCTTGGAACCGTTTCGCAAGACTTCTCACATTCTCATCTTCCGCCCGAGATTCTAGCACAAGCGTTACGAGTTCCTCCATCATTTCTTGTTGGAGGCGAATCATTTGAAGGGTTTCATACATGATGACTTCTTCGGCAAACTCAAACTCAATGACCTCGACTCTTTCTTCCTCTTCCTGATCCTTTTGTTGTCTCCACTCGTTTAATGAGACGATTCTTAATTCCTTACAGGAATTAACATTAATCGTGCGTTTTTTCTGGGACTTCTTCAAGAGGAGAAATCCTTGTAGGAAAGTTCCGGATAGGTTTTCGTCAGAAGATCAAACAGAGAATCGAAGAAGAGGTTTAAGAGAATGCGAAGTTTGTATTGAGCGAGGATGTCAGGAGTAAGCGTTTTGGCGGCTTTTTGAGGGGTGAGTTGAAGAATGTGTTCCACGAGATGCTGTACACAAATATGTGCTCTCAGCTCCCCGATATTTCCATGGAAGTAATTCGGAGGAAACCGTTTACGAGTGCCATCTAACACTTCTTGATAGACACTTTTCACGCGAGATTCTAACGATTCTTCAGGAAGGTGAGGATACGCTAGTCGAACGAGCCACTGAATGCTACGTTCTTCGTTTTTTTCAGGAAAATCTTCTACGTATTTTAGAAGAATCTGTAATTGGTGCTGTTCGAGGATGTTTATGGTGAGGGTTTCATAGGCTTCTTCTGGAGTCAGGTGAAGAATATGCTCCACCAAGTAGTGCATGAGTTCTTGGATTCGTCGTTTGCGAACGGGTTTTGTAAAAAACAGTGGGGAGAAGTGCTGAATCTCTCCTCGTAGGATCCGTTCGTAGGTTAAAACGCTCTCCGTTCGGTCGAGAGTTTGCAACCAAGTCAACCTCCTTTTTCTAAATGGTATATTTCTATCTCTATTATACTGGATTGTTGTCCAAAAAGCGTCCTGTAGAACGGTTAAATTGGCAAATCTGGGAACGAAAAACTTGGCATCATCGCTTGAAATTCTGATACATGTACCGCGACCATCAATACGCCTACCACCAGAAAGATCATGAATACAGGCGGTTGTTCTTCAGACGTGTAAAAGGAAATCGCTGTCCCTACTAAAAAGCCGAGGACAAAGAACACTGGCGTAAACGAAGCATCTAAGAACGAGTTCGCAATCGACGTAACCACCCCACCTACACCTGTCGCAGCAATTCCGATTAAGACGTACTGAAAGGAGCGAAACATGAGAAGGGCGACAACCAAAAACAAGACTTCTTTGGGGATGAATGAGGTTGCAGCAAGTACGTTCATCGTTTCATTCCTCCTTTCACAATTTCTGAACCCCGTTTAGGCATTCAGATAAGAGGGTTCCCCCTCTCCAATCCCAGAACATCAATCAAACGCCAGTTGTAACTTGTACTCTTCATCCAACACCAAAAAGGCGTCAAAATCTTTGTCGGTCTTGGTAGAGTGAAGCGTCACTTTCTTCGAGGTTTTGCCATTTGTGAAGAGCTGTTTCGCTTCCACTTTCGAGATGGCTTTTTTGCCGAGTTTTTCAAACTGGTTCTTCCAGATCGTGACGGTACACCCGCCGTCTTCTGCTTTCCAATTTCCACACCCGAAGTTTTTTTCGTTTTCAAAGATGTTGCCCCCGCATTTCGGGCATTTGCACAAAATATCTGCCAATGGTATTCCTCCTTATACAAATAGAACCGATTCTGAGTCTTTTTATCTTTTTTCCTTCCAGGAAAAAAGAATCTTCCCTGCAATCTTTTTTCTTTAAAGGAAAAAAGAATAGGGAAAAAAGATTTTTTGAACCGATTCCATAAAAATTTTGATAAGGAGAGGCAAATCTGTACGGCCCATCGTCTCATTGTAGGGTTTGGCCACGTTTGCCTCTATAATTTGAATTCTATAAAGAATTCGGAATCAATCCGAACATTAATAAGAACGTTCGGGATAATAGAGAAGGAAAAATCCTTCTCTTATTTTCCAACAGCGACAATATACACATTGATGCCTTCAATCAAAAGATAGAACAGAAACACACAAAGGAGAATAGCTACCAGCAATGCCTTCCACTGAATCTTTTCTTTTGGAGGTTTTGACATCGTCATTGCCTTAAAAGACCAGTTCGACTTTGTTGTTTTTGTATTCAAGGAAGGCTTCAAACTCTTTTCCTGTTTTCGGTGATTTCAGTTTGACTTTCCTTGATGTTTTACCTTTTGTAAAGAGCGTTTTGGCTTCTGTAGCAGTGATTTTCTTCTTGCCGAGTTTTTCTAAACTGTTTTTCCAAATGGTGTTCTTACAGCCGTTTTTGTAGTTGTTGCAACCGTAAGCCTTTTGGTTCTCGACAATATCGCCCCCACACGAGCATTTCGCAATGGCGCCTGTAGTGGATACACCTTTCTTCGGTATGACAGGTGCAGAAAGTTTTTGAGCATTGGACCCAAAAACACTTGCGACCATGCCTTCTACTTCCGTTTTGAGTTCACTCATGAACTGAGCCCGAGTAAGTTTTCCTTGCTCCACATCGGCTAGTTTTTGTTCCCAGCGAGCGGTCATCTCAGGGCTTGCGAGAGTTTCAACCGGCAAGACTTCTAGCAAACTCATTCCTTTTTCTTGCGTCGGAACCAAGGCTTTTTTGTCTCGCTTGACATACCCACGCTTGATGAGTTCTTCAATGATCGAAGCACGTGTCGCTTCGGTGCCGATTCCCATGCCTTTTAAGGTCGCTTTCAACTCATCTTCTTCGACGAATTGACCCGCATTGGCCATGATTTTTGGCATCTCATGTTCTTGAATACGACTTGGTGGAGTGGTTTTCTTCTTCTCCACTTTCGCTTCTTTCGTTTGAACCGCATCTTTTTCTTTGACAAGCGGAAGCACGTTGCTATTTGGAATCCCTTCTACTTCCCTCCAGCCTGCTTGTTTCAAGGCTTTTCCGGAAGACTTGAAGGCTTCTCCTTCTACGGTGGTCGTGAGTTTCGTAGAATCCCACACACACGGCGGATAGAAGGCTGCCACGAATCGCTTCACGATTAAAGTGTACACATTCTTCTCTTCTTGAGAAAGTTTCGATAGATTCGGTTTCTTTTGAGTCGGGATGATCGCTTCGTGGTCACTGGTTTTGCTGTCATTGACCATGTATTTTGCAATTCCCCACTTATTTTGAATGGCTTTATCGGCAATGGAAGAAAACTCACCCGAAATGGCTTCCAGTCTTGCTTTCGTCGTCGCACCTGTGCCACTTGCTAGATAGCGAGAACTCGAACGAGGGTACGTAATGAGTTTGTGTCCATCGTACAACTTCTGAGCAAGTTCAAGCGTTTTGTTCGGATTATATCCAAAGGCTTTACCAGCCGCTCCCTGTAACTCTGTTAAGTTGAACAGAAGAGGCGGGTTTTCCTTTTCTTCTTTCACGATGCATTCCGTGATGACCCCAGGCTTGCCCTTTACTTTTGCAAGGATCGCTTTGGCGTCACTTTCTTTTGAGAATCGATCTTCTTTGCCTTTTGCCCACTGCCCTTCGTAGTCCCCGTTCGGGTGAGCAAATACGGCTTTTAAGTTCCAGTAGTCTTCCGGCACAAAGTTCTGAATCTCTTGTTCTCGTTTGACAAGGATGGCTAAAGTAGGTGTTTGAACCCTTCCAATAGAAAGAACATTCTTGAACCCACCAAACTTTAACGTCATCGCACGGGTTAAGTTCATCCCCACAATGTAATCACTTTCGGCGCGACACACGGCGGCATCGGCAAGTCCATCATAGAGTTTCCCGTCTTTACGTGACGTGTACGCATCCAGAATTCCTTTTTCCGTCATGTCTTTTAACCACATGCGGGTAAACGGCTTTTTGCATTTCGCCATCTTGTAAATGGTACGGAAGATATGCTCTCCTTCACGCCCGGCATCAGTGGAGCAGATGAGTTCTTTGGTCGTCGGGTCGTTAAAGAGTTTCTTGATGGTATCAAATTGGGATTTCTGTAGTTTATACATCGTGCCACCCGACATTTTGAGTGGAATGGTGTCAAAAAAGAACGGCAATGTATCGGCTTTCCAGTTCTTTAAGTTCGGGTCGACTTCATGCGGTTCTTTTAACGTGAACAAGTGACCAAACGCATAGGTCACGATATGGTTCTTTCCTTGTAAGTAGCCTTGTCTTCTCGCTTCTTTAATGAAACGATCGTATTTTGGATTCGACAAGTGCTTCGTTTCTAGGATTTCTCCGTTTGATAGAGAAACTTCTTTCAAAGCCGCTGCCACGGATACCGCTTGATCTGGTTTTTCACAAAGAATCACTTTCATATGAGAGTTTCCTCCTCTTTCTGATAGATATAGTATACCACAGTTATCGTAATATTGTAAGAATATCGGAATGTTATTTGTAGAAAAAGGACCACTTTCAGCAGAAAGTGGCAGGATGGTTATTTCGTTTGGTCAAACCCATCTGGAAAAGAAGGAAATGGTATGCCGAAAAACGTAAATCCTGGTGTTGGTGCTGGAATTACTTCAGGAGACGTAGACCCCTCTTCTGGAGCAGAAGGTTCAGTGACGTTGCTCCAAAAATCTCCTAGACTGATAGAAGTAAAAGTATTCTTTAGAGAGGTCATGGCTTCTTGGAAAATTGGGGTTTTAAATTGCTCTGGCATGTTTTGTTCGGCAAGAGTCAACATTTTTTCTTGCAGTTCAGAGTTCTTGAAAAAGTCTTGAACCGTCATACCTTCTGGAAGAACGACGCTAGTTCCTTTTTCAAGAGCGACTTGGTCGTTTCCACTCATCAAATCATCCCATAGAGCCCAGTGACTATCTTGAGGAGCGTTCCAATTTGCCCACTCTGCACTTCCCCATTGCTTTTGCATTTCTTCAAAACCGGGAACTGTGGAATCCTTGAAGGCATCTACATCAATCTGACTTTGATCAAATCCTCCTTTGAAGGATTCAAAGTCAATGCCTGCCTCTTCAATTTGTTGCTGCAGTTCTGGAGAGAATTCACCTTTCATGTCTCCAAATTTTTTCTCCCATTCTTCGGGGGTAATGGCAGAGGTTTTGTTCCCTTCTGCAAACACAAAATTCGGAATGGCTAGAAGTAGAACGAGTGCCATCATTCCTATTTTTTTCATATGATTTTCCTCCTTTGATTTAAAAAATGGGAGGTGAGAACCACCTCCTATCTGAAATCTTACAGAATTCAGATTATCTGAAATTCCTAACGAAAATTCAGACTATCTGAGAGTCTAAAAAAGAATTTCAGAACTTCCGAAAACCGGAAATAACAGAAAACGGTCTTAAAAATGACCGTTTCGAGCCATGCTGTAATACCCGCTTCGTGAGACAATGATGTGATTTTTAAACCACATGCCGTTGGCACGAGCAAATTCAAGTACGGCTTCTGTTGCTTCGATGTCGGAGTCGCTTGGGAAGGCGTTCTTCGTTGGATGGTTGTGAACGAGGAGAAAGTATTTCCCGTTCATTTGCTGGTACAAGGATTTCATACTCGGAAATGGAGGAAGGTAACAATAGTCACGCGTTCCAATTCCAATGAGATGATCCGTGTAGTTTCCTTCAGCATCCACGATGAACATCATGAGATGCTCCCGTTTTTGCCGAACGATTTTTTCGACTTCCGGTAATCTCGCCCAATCTTTGGCTTGACCCGGTGCCTTTTTCTTGCCATGAAGTCCAGCTCCATCACTCAACTCATAGAGGAGTAAAAGGCTTTGTGACAAGACAATGGCTTGTTCATAGTTGATTTCGTAGTCCCTTGCCAACTCTTGAATGCTTTTATTCTTAATGTCTGCCCAAAGTGTCACATCAGTCGGAAACCCCTTTAACGGAGATCCCACCATGAGACGAAGTCGGTCAGTGTACGTTAAGGCTTCTGGAAGTGGAGCATCAAGGCTTGGGGAAGGAGACGAGGTGTAAAAAAAGTCTTTAATCTTTTCTAACATGTAAATTCCCCCTTTAATCTCAATACAGTGTCCTGAGACATCGTCGTAAAAAAAGCCCCAAAAAAAGGCTGTGAAGTTACTCTTAGTATGTCATGAATAACGGTATTTTTCAAGAATAGATTGTTTATTACCAGAAAAAAAGAACCAAAGCCAGAAGGCTTTAGTTCTTAAACAAGCGTTTTTCTAAGATTTTGACCAATTTTTTCGGTAGGCCTTCTAAGTTGTTTACGGAGATGAAATTCTTGTAGATCGACGCAATCGCATCTTGTCCATCTCCAATCGCAATCCCGACAGTCGTAATGCCGTATTTCTTTTGAAGGTCTTCGACAACCGCTGCCGCATCTAGTTGTGCTCTAGTCTCCATGAAGTACCCGCTTCCATCATTGTGGAATGGGTCACCGTCACTGATGACGAGAAGCAGTTTGTCTTTTTGCGGTTGTTGAGCCAAATACTCACCCGCATATTTCAAACTCATACCTTCCCGTGTGTTGTGACGAGGATAGATTTTGCACACGTTTTGCTTTTGCTCAGCAATCGGTTTCTCAAAACGAATGTAGTGGTTAATTCGCGTTTGAGGGCGACCATTCACCGCATCATGACCGGTAACCGCAAAAGGAATCTTTAGACTCTGGCACACTTCCGCCATCATGATACAAGCACGAATCGCATGCATGTAGCGACCGTAATCTCTCATGGAGCCACTTTCATCGACTAACACTTCAATCACAAGGTCGGCTTCATCTGACTTGTCGATTTGTTGATAGTAGATTTTTTGGTCTTTGCGGTACAGTTGGTTTTGAGCGATTTTCCCAGATGTTAAGCCGTAATGCTTTTGGTCTAAGTTGTACTTGATCGCATTCTTCAAGTTTTTGGTAAGGTTGCGAGTCACTGGTTTGATGGGTTCAAAGAGCTCTTTGTAACGACTCTTTAACTCATCTTGAGAAAAAATCGGTGAAGCCGTAGGTGAATCCACATTCATGGAACAATGCTTGTGGTTATCGGAATACTTAACGGTTTTTAAGTATTCTTTGATTTTATTCGCACGTTGCTCGGCTTTTTTCGCAGCCTCTTCTTCTTTTTCCACGTCACTCATGATTTCTTCCATCTCCTCAGAGATTTCGTTCATGAGATTCTCCATTTCTTCTTGGAGTTGACGCTCCATTTCTTCAATTTCTTCATCAGAAAGTTCAGGAGAAGAAGAAGGGTCATCCGACTCGCCTTCAGGACGTTTGCCGTTGCTATCATCAGATGATGTGTTTTGGTTGCTTTTCGAAACAGCATCGTTTTGGCTGCCAGACTCACTTGCAGACTCATCATCCTCTGAATCTGAATCTCCAGAAGAACTTCCTTCTGAATCATCATCAGACTCTTCAGATTCTTCATCAGAATCATCGCCAGTACCAGAACCGTTTTCAGATTCCTCTTCATCCGAAGATTCGTCTGAAGAACCATTTCCACTTCCTTCACTCTCTTCATCAGAAGAAGCGTCAGAGCTGGAAGATTCGCCATCTCCGTTCTCACTTCCTTCTCCTTCTTCGTCTCCTTCTTGTTCAGAAGCATCAGAAGAAGAGCCTTCACTAGAAGAAGATTCGCTGTCAGAAGATTCCTGAGCGTCTGATTCTTGTGTGTCGGAGGAAGATGAAGATTCTTGTGAAGATTTATCATCGGATTCGGAAGGGTCTTGAGATGGATCTTGATTTTGAGGATCTTGCTGTTTGTTTTGATTTGGCATTTTCACCGGTTTACGGAACTCTGTTGGGTCCACAGGCATTGGTCTTGCTTGACCTAATGCGTTTGGATCCATAGAACCTTTCATGCTTTCAAATAGGTCAAACATCAGGTTTCCTAAACGGATTTCCTCTTCAATGAATGGTTCACACAATGCATACAACTCTTCTGCACAAACTAAGCGGTCTTTGGTTGTACGAGCGCGTCTGCCTTTTTCCATGATCGGAATGCCTTTTTCAATGATTGAAGCAATTTCAGGATTTTGAGCATTTCCTTTCACGTACCCTACACAACCATGCATGTTCATCGCGACTTGAAACACTTTGATGGCGTTGTTCTTTGCCTCAAATTCTTCAAGCATTGGGTATTGATTCATAGCCGTTTCATTTAAGAAACGAATGTAAGGAGCAGCACCCGGAAACTCGGTGCAAAGGGCTAACTCAATCGCCGCATCCTCCACAATGTTCAGGAAGGATTTTTTCTGTGTGATACGGAAACGGTCTTCAGCACTCAGGCGTGGCCACTCATTCTGCCATTTCTTAAGCGGAGAAAAATCGGTGTACAGGATATGAGCCGCTTCGTGATAGATTTGACCACGAACGCCCATGATTTTTTGAACGAGTGGAAACCCGGCTAAAAATTGGCTACGAGGATCTGCCCAAACCGTTTTTCCATCGGTACACACTTTTCCAATTTCCTTCAAGATGAGTTTATTCGAGTAATCGCCTGTTGTCGCACGAAGGAAACGCTCCGAGCGAGCACGGAAAGCACCAGACAAAAGAATACGGTAATCTTTTTGATTATCGACTTTCTTTTGAGGCTTCGCTATGGTAGCATACAGCACCTCTACTGCTTTGTAGAAAGATTCCAACCCTTCAATCTGAGCCTTCATGAGGTATTCTGATTGAGTAGGTGTAAGAGTTTGTCCCAATAGGAATTCCGCTTTTTGATTGATATTGATATTGATATTCATATTTAATTCCCCCAATTATGATTAAAGTTAGAAAAAGAGGGGCAAGACATTAAGCCTTAACCCCTTGGAATTTCGCGAGGATGATGTCCTCTAAGATTTCTTTTTGCACATCTTCATCCTCGTAGCAACAAGCGACGACAACAGTAGACCTCGCTGCTTCGACGATGTTCAATGTGTTCTTGATGGTTTTACCCCAAGCAACCAAGTTACGAATAGAGATGATGGCTTCATCAATTTCGTCATTCTTGATTTTTGCTTTGATGGCTTGGTATGCCTCAATCATCTTGTCGATGACTTTCGCATTGGAGTACCCAGAATCTTCGACGATGACTTTCTTCATCTCAGCAGGGTCCATATCTTGGAACATTACCACTTGGTCAAAACGGTTGATGAACGCTTTGTTTAAGCGCTGTGTACCGTTGTAACCAGGGTTCATGGCACCAAAGAATCGGAAATTCGGGTGACGTTCGATGACTTCCCCGTTATCCAACACGATTTGACCGACTCCATCTAGTACGTTGTTGAATACCCCCATGACAGCAGGCTTCGCAAAGTTGATTTCATCTGCCAAATAGAACCCACCATTTCGGAAGGCTTTTAAGAATTCTCCATCAATCCAGTTAAACTTGCCTGGAACGGCTGGATCTGGAACAAAACGACCAACAATCGTCGACTCTTCTGCGTTCAAACTATAGTTTTGAATGTACACTGGAGCATTAAGCAACAGGGCTAATTGGCGAGCTAGTGTTGTTTTCCCTGTACCCGCACCCCCTAAGAACATGAGGTTTTGAGCATCTCCATTGCCAATCATTTTCGCCATCCAATCGTACTTAGATTGCATTGGTTTGCCTTGCAATTTTTCTAAGTTCTTTTGGATATTCGCCTCTTCTGCATCCGTGAAGTCACGGTTCCAGTCAAGAGGTTGAAACGAAGGAGAAGCAGAAGAAGGAGAAGAAGTTGGTGCAGCCGATGAAGAAGGTCCAAAAGATGTTGGAACGGTGAAGTTCCCGTCTTTTCCAATCAAAAACGTCAAGTCCTCAACGACTTTACGATCCGGATTGTCTTCATAGGCTTCGACTTCATTGCCGTGGTAGTGGTCTTTACTATCGAAGTAAAGAGCATCTGCAGCAACAAAGAAGTGTTGCTCATCATTCACGGTGCGACTAAAATCAATCGCATTAAAATTCTGAGCAAATTCCCCATTTGGCTCCACTTGGAGTCTCATGAGGCCAATCATTTCGAACAGATGGTAGCAAAAGCCCATCGTCGAACGGCAGTTGTGGTAGAACGTTTTATTGCTTTCATTGTACTCAATCACGGAAACAAGACCAGATGAGTCGGAAAGTTCCGCTAAAAAGCGTTTCTCTCCATTCACGTCAGAGATTCCAAAAGCCGATACATTTTGTTTGATGCAAGCCATCCCTTTCGCAATAGAAAAAGATAGAGCCGTCATGCCTGCGGTGTTACGAGAGGATTTGTATGGTTTTCTTTGACCACCACGAAACACGGTACCTGGAATATCTCCTTGTGAACCTCTGAAAGCCTTTGTTACGTCTAATTGATACGTCATTCTAATTCCCCCTATATCATCGTAATAAGCCCCTCAACTCGTCGAATTCATCCAAATCGTCGCTCTATTCAAAGCGTAAGGAAAAACCAAACGCATTGAGGGCGAAAAAAAGCGGAGTGAAATCCGCTATAAAGAAGAAAGGATTGGGGGAAACCCTTTCCTCTCGTTTTTGGTTAAGCCGCTAATACTTGTTTCGCTGCTTCCACCAGTTGCTTGTCTTTCGGGTTACGCGGAGTGTAACTTGACGTAAACCATTGCAAGTACTGGATGTCAGCATCCTTAATCTGCTCTAACGTTTTCCCTTTGTGTTTGCCAAAAGGAAACGGAATTTGAGCCGGATCTTGGTTGCTTTGAGCAGCAGAAGCGTTTTGACCAGAGGTTTCAGAAATCTCAGCCTCCGAATACACCACACCTTCCAATCCAAGTAGAGCAATCAACAACCGGTCTTCTGCACGTTTGTTGCTCATGATGAACGGGTAGTTACTTGCTAGTCCATCTAGGGAGTAAGGACCCGCTTCTCCAACCGCCGTGACGACATTTCCATTTTCGTCTTTTCCGTATGCACGGTGAGACACGTATGGAACGCCTTCAGTCGTCATGAGCGTGGCTTCTAACTTCACATCCTCGACACGAACACTAAACTTTTCAGCGAGTTTCTTAAGCGGAGCATGTTTAATGACGGGGGTGTCTTCTTCGGTGAAGTAGTGGTCTTCTTTAGGGATTTTGACGGCTTTTCCTTTAATCTTTAGGTTTAGTTCTTGAGTCGCTTCCTTCATATTCAATCTCCTCCAATTATCGTGATATAGAATCGCCAGAAGGCGTTGAAACCGAAAGTGAGTCGATTTTTCTCCGAAATTCGGAGGTCGACTATAAGGGGGGAGAGGGTACAAAAAATATGTACCTCGACCAGAGTATCGAGCGAAAATTAAACTTAGAACAAAACGGTAATGATGACTCCAATAGCCGCGATCGTAAGAGCAAGATCTCGAATCCGACCGGTATTGAGTGCTTTTGAAGGTTGAGGTTGACTCATGGTTTGAGCCACCTTATGACGAAGAAGCATATCCACAGGATCGCCACTAGCGTCAGAAGAACCTTGTTGCGTGAAAAGTTTAAGCAACAGCTCATCCTTCTTCAAATCTCCAGCGATTTTAGAGATCGTGCCTTGATTCTTTACTTCACGTATTTTCAGCACCACACTTGATACTGAAACCACAAGGAAGCAAATGAAAATGAAAGCCATGACAATCATGATTGCCGGAATGATGATGAATGAAGGATGTGGAGCATTTGAAAACAATTGGTTAAGCATTTGTTTTTCCCCTTTCGTAATAACGAATATTAGTTTTAATGTTTAACTCTCCCCATAACATCCGAGGGTTCGGATTCGGTGGGTGAAAAAGGAGAGAGACGAAGGGTTTATTCTAGTCTTAAATCCTTACAATCTTTTTCCTTTAAGGAAGAAAGAATCAGGAATTAAGATAGGTGTATTCACATGCTAACCCCACTCGTGGTGAGAGAGTGGTTTAATTTCATTCATATATTCATATTATATACCCTTATTATTTCATTATCAAGATGTATTATTCATACAAAAAGACTCCTTTCGCTAAGAGAGGAGTCTAGGGTAGAGGATATTGGCGAAGGTAGTGCATGGCAGGGATCTTGGTCGCAAGGAGTCGGTGGTATTCTTCCATCGAAACGTCACCTGGGTCTTTTCCATCTGGAAACACCATGACATATAGGAGAGGAAGGTGTTTTTCGGTGAGGAGTTTAATCGCTCGGTGGGTGGCTTTTTTTCCGGCTTCATCGCCGTCAAATGCAATCACGATAGGTTTTGGATGCTGCCGAAGAAGTTCGGCTTGTTCTATGGATAGATCCGCTCCAAGGGTGGCAATCGCCTCTACTCCATGGGTGTAGGCACTCGCTACATCGGTCACCCCTTCATGAAGAATCCAACAAGGAGACGTTTTTGCGAGATGCATTCCGTACAACACATGGCTCTTCAGGAACGGCTCAGGAGAGTACAGATAGCGAATGGTCTCTTCGTTCACCTCTCCCTCCCATCTTCCGCTATTGCCAATCCATCTTCCTTCTAAATCGTAAATCGGAAACACAGAGCGGTTCCAATACCGCCCTCGTATACCTTTTTTGACGGAAAAGCGCGTGAGGACCTTTTGTGAAAAGCGAAAATGTTCCGTTAAAGGAATGAGACCATGGGTTTCAGAGGAAGGAAGCGTGGGAAGGGTTTGCACGAGGGTTTTTTCTTCCACTTGAACGCATTTGTTCTCCACGACAAAGGGAATGAACATCTTCTTCTTTCCGACTTTAATGCCTTTCCATTTCGCAAGTTCTCGAATGGCACCCTCTTTGGAGATACCTTTTAGTTTGGCATAGAACCAAATGACATTACCAATTCCTTTGCAGCGAGAATGACAAGTAAAGTATCCAGTTCGAATCTTATACTGTAAGTTTCGATGTTCACCGTTATGGAGAGGACATGGTCCACGGTATTCACTTCTCCCCCGCTTCATATCAAGCCCCATCCAATCAAAAAACTCCTCGATGTCAATCGCTTCTAATAACTCTTCTTCCACGCTTTTCACACCTTTCACCTCCTGCACACAAATTAGATAAGAAAGGATTCTCAGGGGGTTTCCCCTTGAGAACCTATTCGGCTTCTTCTGCGTCATTTGCCTCTTTTCCTTGCATACGTGCATACAAGGTTTCCGATTGAATGGCAGACAAAATGATGTGGTCAGATTCAGACACCACTACACTTCGGGTACGTCTTCCACAAGTGGCATCTAACAAGATTCCCGCATCACGAGATTCTTGAATGAGGCGTTTAATGGGAGCGGAATCCGGGTTCAAAATCGAAATGATTTTGGACACTTGTACCAGATTCCCAAATCCAACGTTTACAAAGATCATAGGGATCCTCCTATCAGTAAAAAGGATTCCCCTCTCTTCCTCCAGTCTATGGTCCCATTTTCAGGATGAGAGAGGGAGGGTGGAACTAAAAGGATTACTCGAGTTCCATCTGGAACGTCCACGTTCCGTTTTTCAGATTCGTCACGTTTTCAATCAAGAAGAAGGCTGGTTCTTGGTCTTTCTTGATTTTGAACACAAGTGTTGCCTGGTCTTTCGTTCCTGGAGCAAGCCCAAACCCTAACAATGTTTTCGGGATTTCTCCTTTTCCGAGCTCCGGCATGATGGTGTCGCCATCTTTGGTCACCAGTTTCATCGTGTGGCTCATGATGGTCACCGTATCAAGCGAGTTATTCTCTACTTCATAGGTCACATACGTACCGTCTACTCGCACATCCAAGTCAAGAACCGTGGCTTTTACATCGTACAGCTCATCTTGCGGCACGACATTATGAAGAGCAAGGTCTTCTTGAATGTTTTCTAAGATTTCCTTGTTAGTTTTTGGTTCTTTGGCTTTTTCCTCGACACTCCACTGGCCAAAAAAGGCACCCATGAAGAACACGAGAAGTCCGACTAAGAACGCTAGGAGAAAGGAAGTTTTCTTGGAAGCCGGGCGGTAGGATGGAGAGGCTTGGGAACGGGTGGTTCCTTCTGCTTTTTTAGAAGTAGCGGTTTTGGTAGAAGGTGATTTCTTTTTGGTTGCTGGTTGTTCTTTTGCGGGTTTCTCTTCTACTTCTTCTCCCTCCTCCTCTTCCTCTTCCTCCTCCTCTTCCTCTTCGAACGCCTCTACTTCTTCATGTTTTTCCTTGCTTTTTTCTAAGAAGGTATCGGCTTCTTGGTAGAGTTCCTCTCGCTGTTCCTCTTCCGAAGGATAGGTTTCCACCTCTTCTTCGTCTTCCTTGAGATCGGATTCATCGACAGAGCCTTCTTGCTCCAAATCCTGTTCCTCTTGAAGGATGGATTCGTCAACCGCCTTGTCTTTGCGTACTCGACGCTTTCGCATGTCACATTCACTCCTCTCAACCACCTAATCCGTGAACCCACGTTTAGGTAAAAATTCCCTCTAAAGCCGAAAATGAGATGTAGGCTTACGAGGATAAACATAAGAAAAAGGGAAGAAAGACTCTTCCCTAGACTGGGTAACATTGAGACCACGAAGTACGGGTCGTTTCCCAAAAATCGAGTCCCCACAGTTTTCCAAACATCATGGGAATGCTAATGCGTACTTTTAAACTCACTTTCCCATCCGCATAGAGGGAATCTCCAATACCATCGTTAATGAGTTGTTCTTGAATGGTAATGCCATCGGCTGCCATGGGAGCCATGTTGTCATTAAAGAAGGTATTTAACGCATTCGGAGCATCAGGAGTTGGGAGTACACAGTACGGAGGATTTAATCCATCATTGATGGTCACCCCGGTATTTGCCGCGGCTAAGGTCGAAGCATCCATCACGTTTTGAAGTTCTTGTTGGGCTAAGAACAATCGACCAAAATCAAGGATGAGCCCTGCCATGAAAATGAACACAGGGATGAGAACGGCCCACATCGCTAAACTCATTCCTTTTTCACTTTTCCCAAGAAAGAGCAAACGTTTCATTGGTTTTCCTCCCTCTTATCCATTTTCAATTGCCATTTTAATCTTTCGTTCCACCGTATGGTTGGTTTTAGGGGTTAAAACCCCGTTTGGAATCGGAAAGATTAATTTCACATCATACTTGGTCGTCACTTCAAGAGGTTGTTTTTTCGCCCAAGACGGGGCGTAGGTGGTTACTTGAACTTGAGTCACATCGACAAATGGCATGTTTTCTACAAACTTGGTGGCGGCTTCTTTGGCTTTTGTATCGGCTTGGGTCGCATCCGGCATCGTTACCCCAACACGAGCCCCCTCATAGGCGGCTTGTTGCATGGCTAGATTCGCCATTAAGAGTTGTCCACCAGAGAACATCATCGCTAAGATGATGGCAATGATCGGAAGAATGAGGGCAAACTCTGCCATGACTTGTGCCGTTTCCTTTCGGCTTTTCTTCCATAGATGTTGAATGAGTTTCATTCGATTCACCTCGCTATCAAAATCGTTAACACGTTACCTACAAAAATGGGAATACAATACGGAAGAGTGACGCTCGATTGTTCATCGAGTTGGGGAAGTTTCTTGAGGTACACCACCGAGAAGAAGATGTACTTAAACTGAAAAAGAGCGGAAGATCGTTTTTTGGAAAGAAGCATCGCCAGGATGGAGAGGATTCCACCGACTAGAGCGGTGATGAAGAAAGAAGTAAGCGAGTACGAGGCATTGGTGAAGAACCCAATGAGCATGAGCAGTTTCACATCCCCCGCTCCTAGTCCTCCTGCGATGAAGAATGGCAAGGTTAACAACAAGGCAAGTCCAGCACCTAAGAACCCTGCGATCCAGTCTCCCTCAAACATACGCATATACACGCCGAAAGCCAATCCAATGAGGAGCAATTGATTCGGCACGATTCGCCACTTGAGATCGGTCAACACCGAGATGGCGGAAAACATCAACACAAGATACAAGGAAAAAGTTGAGAGGTGTTCCATGGGAGAGAATCTCCTTTCAAGGTAGGGTAAGATATAGAAGGCTGGAAGTTCCTCTATAAAACATACAAGAGAATAAAGGAGAAGCCCCTCTTCGGGGGCTTCGGGGGGTGGAGACTGTGTCTGAAATCTCCTCTTCAGATTACAGGTTCGCTGCGACTTGGCTGAACTTCGCTGCAATCTTTGGTCCAAGTACTAAAAGAGCTGCAATACCAACAACCGCGATTAACCCTAAGATTAACCCGTACTCTGAGAAGCCTTGACCTTTTTCTTCCTTTGCTAAACGTTTCAGTGTTTGTTTCACCATGATTTCAACTTCCTTTCGGGGGAGATTTTTGGAGAGGGAACAGAAGAAGTTTTGAATAGAGGAATTTTTTTCTCTTCCCTTATTATATATTGAATATCGGAATGATTCAACGTTTTTACCGACATTCTACACAACTTTTTTTAAACACCCACGCCACCCAAGAAAGCAGGGGTTAACAGGATGAGCATGAGTGGAACTAAGATGAAGAACAACAGAATCGGAAGCATTTTCGTTCCTAGTTTCTGCGCACGTTCTTTGTAGTCTTGTTGTTGACGATAGCGGATTCGCTTGACTTGTTCACGTAAAATCCCGGAAAGCGGAGTCCCTTTTTCCTGAGCAATCCCCATCGCAGACACGAGTTCTGACAAATCTTCTACATCCATTCGTTCTGCCATGCGTTCTAAGGCTAGCATGAATTGACCACCATTAAACTGGCTATCAATCGCCGCTTTACGGAACTCATGCCCTGTGGCATCTTTGAACGAATTGGATACTTGGAGAATCGCTGATTGCGGGTCTGCCCCAACATCTAGTAGCACGACCATGAGGTCTAGGAAATCCGGCAAATTCTTTTGAATCTCTTTTTGACGCTTCGTGATCATTTCTTTCAGTTTGATCTCCGGATAGACGAACGCAATCATGACGGCGACGCCTGCTCCTAACATGAACAGAGGGTCTCGGAACAGAACTAACACGAGAATGGTGACGAGAATTCCAATCACGAGACCGGCTACTCGTAAACCCACTAATTCTTGTGGTTTCATCGGTTTCCAATTCCCTCGCTCCATTTTACGAGCTAACTTCTCTACATCAATTCCGAGTGCTCCCACCACCGTATCATACAGTTGGCGGTTTTGTTCAATGTGAGGCTCGACCATTCCATAGAAACGGTGAGTTGTCGCATCATCTTGAGGACGATGTTCGGCTGGTTTTACGACTTCCAACCATTCGTGCCTTTTCATTTTTCTTACGCCCATGAGTCGTTGGGGAATTCCGAATGAGAACAAGAACATGACCACCAATCCTGCAAGGGCACTGAGCGTGTAAGGGTCTTTAATGAATACCATATACGAGAGCAAGGGGGTTTGTTTTTACCACCAACCCCATGCTCGTCACCTCCTTTTCTTCTACTTCGGTTCCGCCATTTTCCGCATCAAGAAGTTACCAGTAAGAATCATCCCAATGGCAATGATCATGATGACAATTCCAATCGGATCATTAACGAAATTTCGGTAGTAACTCGGATTGATGATCATGAAGAATCCAATGACACAAAACGGCATGGCTGTTAACAAGGTGGCTTGAGAACGAACCTGAGCGGTAAGCGTTTTAACTTCACGCTTTTGGTTGTAGGCTTCTGAAATCGTTAGTTGCATAGAGTCTAGCAATTCCGCTAGATTTCCCCCTTTTTGACGCTGAATCTCGACAATCGTACTGAGAAGTTTGACTTCTCCTAAGCCTGTACGGTTGTACATGCGGTAAAAGGCTTCTTCTGCGGTGAAACCATACTCCAAATCCGTGTGAACCAGTTTAAATTCGTTTCGAATCATGTCATGAGCATCACGGCTTTTGGCTACATCGTATACTGCCTGCTTGACACTTCCTCCTGCTCGAATCATCGAACTCATCCGAATTAAGGTGTTGCGGAAGTGACGACTGAATTCTTCTAACATCTTCTTTCGACGAGAGTTGACGAACGAACGAGGGACAAGAGTTGCCGCAAACCCTGCTCCAATGGCGAGGTAGATACTACCCAACATGAAGAAGATGAAGGAACCCGCAAGAACCGCTAACATGAGCGTAATGACCATGTAACGTGCAAGCGTTAAGCCCATGCCTGATTGTTGCAACTCATAGGTTTTTCGCTCTGCCCAAGTAGTCGGTTGCTCATCTCTCGTTTTCGCGAGTAACTGCGCCATTCCATCTACATCCGGAGCGGTCATGGCATCCAAGTAATCCTTTTGACGCTGTTTTCGTAACCGGTCTAGTTCAAGTCCTACAAGAACGGACACAATGACAATCAAGAACCATACGAGGACGGGATTTTGAATCATGGGTTCTTACACCTCCATAGGATCAAACATAGATGCTGGCAAGAAAATGCCGTGGCTTTCAAACTTTTCTATGCAAAGCGGTTTGTGACCGGTTGCGACGAATTTCCCTACCACACGCCCATCTTCGTCTTTTCCGGTTTGAACAAATCGGAAGATGTCTTGAAGATACACGACTTCTTTCTCGTAGTTTTTCAAACCCAAAATCTCTGCTGCCTCTTTCCCCATTCCGATGACTTCGGTAATATGGGTGATTTTACGGCTTCCGTCTTGAAGTCGTGAAATTTGAACGATTAAGTGAATTGCTCCTGCAATTGTTTCACGAATCGCTTTTGATGGAAGTTCTAATCCTGCCATCAAACACATCGTTTCCAAACGGTTAATCATTTGTTTTGGGCTGTTGGCGTGGCCTGTGGTTAAGGAACCATCGTGACCCGTGTTCATCGCCTGTAACATGTCCATTGCTTCTCCTCCACGAATCTCCCCTACGACAATACGGTCAGGGCGTTTACGAAGAGCGTAAATCACGAGGTCTCGAATGTGAATCGCACCTTTTCCTTCTACGTTCGCTGGTCGTGCTTCATAGCGTTCCACGTGAGGCTGTTGCAGTTGAAGTTCGGCAGAGTCTTCTACCGTTAAGATACGAGTGGAAGGGTCAATGTAGTTGGAAAGACAGTTGAGGAGAGTCGTTTTACCAGAACCCGTACCGCCGGATACGAAAATGTTCAGCTCGGCATTGATGGCGGCTTCTAAAAACTGCACCATCTCAGGACTGGCAGACCCTCTTCCTACGTAATCTTGCAGGGTAAAGGTTTTCTTTCCGAATTTACGGATGGTGATGTAGGGACCATCTAAAGCAATCGGGTCAATCGAGGCACTCACACGGGAACCGTCTGGAAGACGAGCATCCACGTTGGGAGTCGATTCGTCACAACGTCGACCAAGTGGACCAACAATCTTATCAATGAGAAGTTTTACGGCATTTTTGCTTGGGAACTTGATGTCCGTTAATTGCAATTGTCCGTTTCGCTCAATGTACACTTTGTTTGGACCCACAACCATGATCTCGGTTAACGTCTCATCATCGACAAGCGGTTGAATCGGACCAAACCCTAAGATGTCATTCATCATATCCGTCACGAAGCGTTGTCGCTCAAGCCCTCCAAGTCTTACTTGTTGGTCGTTGAGAATGGCTTCAATGGCACGTCTCATCGTGTCACGGAATTGGTAGTTGTTTCGTTCGGTATGAATGTCTTGCCCGAACATTTTGTTTAACTTTTCTCGAACCGTTTTCGAGAGCTCTTCGATTTCTTCACCAGAAAAGGCTGCATGTTGAGATTCTGCGAATTGCTGTTGCATCTGGTAATCATCACTTGAATTCGCCAAGCGTTGTCCAAGTAACTTTGATTGATTCAAAGGCAATCCCTCCTATCTAATTTTCCCCCATTCGGGGATAACCGAATTTCCCAAAGGAATTTCGGAATAAATCCGTTTCTCGTAGAGAAATCGGAATAAATCCGAAATCTGTTTGAACAGAAATCGGAATAAAGGAGCAAAAGTATGTGGCAATCGGAATTCCAATCCCCACTCCTTTTTCTCCATAAACGGTCGGACACATCCGACCCGATTCTTATTTCCTCTAAGGAAAAAAGATTGAGTCTTATTTCCTCTAAGGAAATAAGATTATAACGAGGAGAGAAAAACCTCTCTCCTATTTTTTGAAGAAACTGAACAATCCTTTTTTTCCTCCGGCTCCACCCGTGTCAGCATGTTTTCTCTTGGTCGAGAACACCGGCACCAATTGGTGAGAGATTTTTCGGATGTTGTTCGTGTATTCTGTGTCTTTTGCCATCACCAGCACGTCCCCAGAGTTGTTAAACTGCTTCACTCGAGGGTCTTCCGGAAGACTTCCTAAGAACGGTAAGCCAAGAGTGGTGACAATGTCATTGATGCTAATGTCACTTCGCTTCGAGACATTGTTCACGACTAAACTTAACTTGTCTTTCGGATACTGAATGGCATGAAGCGTCTCCAGTAAAGACTGAACGTTACGAACCGTTGGTACCTCAGCCGTGGTCACGAGAATCGTTTTTTGGGCTTTCTCAAGTGACAGAAGCGTGTAGTCTTTCGTGTTGTTCCCCGTGTCTAAGATGACCACATCAAAGTAGTTCTTTAAACTGTCAATGATGATCTCTACTACCCCTTCATCCACATTCAACGCTTGGGTTGGAAGAACCGGTGCCGCTAACACCTTTAACCCTGTAGGTTGATGCGTCAGCAAGTATGGCTCAAACTGATCAGGCGAATACAACAAGCGTTTTTCATCCGGATTTCGTTTCATTCGGTCTTTGATGTCATCTGCCCAATTGGAGATATTCGGAACGCTTTTTAAGCGGAACATCGCTGCAATGTTTCCGTAATCCAAATCCATGTCGACTAAACACACTTTCAAGCGGTCATGTTGACCTGGGCTTGTGGGGATTTTCGCTAGTGCTAATGCCGAAGCCATCTCCTTACTCAATGAACTCTTTCCGACTCCTCCTTTTGGTGAATTGACAGCAATCACCATCGTACGAATACGAGCCGCCGAATGCAGAGGGGGTTGATTCATTCCTTGCATGCCTTGGTTCATCCCACCAAATCCTTGCTCTTGGCCATAGCCTTGCGGGGCTTGTGGCGTTGCGTAAGGATTCGGTTGCCCATACCCTTGAGAGGCTCCTGCATATGGGTCTTGCCCATAGCCTTGTGGTTGCCCATATGGATTTCCTTGTGGCGGAACTTGTCCTTGCCCGTAAGGAGGTTGCCCATATCCTTGAGGAGGGGCTTGATTTCCTTGTGGTGGATAGGCGTGACCACCCTGCCCAACGTAAGGATTTCCACCTTGTGGTGCATAGGGATTTCCTTGTCCGTACGCTTGAGGTTGAGGTGGAGTCTGATATGGGGGCATTTGCCCTTGTGGCGGTTGTGAATATGGCGGTTGCATCGGGGTGCCTCCATTCGGATTCGGATTTTCTTGTGCAGGATAGGTTGGGTAAGGGGGTGCAGATGGAACTTGTACTGGGGGAGCTGTCACATATTGAGCAGTTTGAGGGGCATATCCTTGAGGCACTTCTTGTGGGGTTGGTGCAACTTTTTTGATGACTTCAATGACTTCTCCACTCGTAATGGCATTTTTCGTAATGACTTCTCTGGCTCCTGCTTGTTGAAAACGTTGGAACTGGTTTCGGTCTGGTTGATTCACTTGACCAATGATAGCGATATGAGGAAATTGTTTTTGAATGGATTGAATGGCTTGAATGCCGTCGCCATCGGGAAGGTCATAGTTGACTAACATGACATGAGGACTGGTGGCTCGTGCCTTTTCTAAGGCGTCTCCGGCGGTGTTCGCTACCCCGAGTAAACGAATCGTGGGGTCTAAGGCTAACACTTTATGGAGATCTTCGGTCCACTGTAAATCGTCGTCGACCACAAGAACGTGAATCTTATTCAAGTGAGATTCCCTCCTTCATCTTATTTTGGGGCTTGTTGTTCCGTATTCGAGTTGGCTGTTACCGGGGTGTTAGGGTCTACCACTGGAATGTCAGCCGTATCAATCCACTTGCGAACAAATCCAAGCCCTGTTACTCCTTTAGAAGTAATGTCTTGGTATTCACGAGGTACCACCGCTAAATGAAGCGCACCACTTTGAACCGCAAAGGCTAACTCGCTTGCTACATCTGGCTCGACTTCAATCGAAACCCCTTGAAGCATTCCTTTTTCATCCTTGGCTACAGCACGTACGGGAGCATTTTGCTCAATCAGAGCGGTGGCGACTCCAATCGCATCTGTTTCGACTGTTGCATATACGTTCACTCGGTCTACATCAGACAAGTCATTGGAGACCCCGGTGATTTGGTCGGCTTGAACCGTAATCACGACGTTGTTATCCGAGACCACACTCGTTAACACACTTTTTTCCGCTTTCCCGTAAAACTGTGCTTCTACCATTGGGACGCCCGCAATGATTTTCGAGTTGGTGACCTTGTCTTGTAATTTGTCTTTTTCCGTTGCAAGAATCGCACCTGTCGGCAAGTGATCTTCGTTCACCGATTTCGTAATGAATAGGCTTGGATCGACCTTCGTTCGGGCTTCAATGTCTTGCTTGGCTACCATGATGTCCACGGTAGTAGACTTTAGTAATCCATATACACTGGTAGCGACCACCACTCCAAGTGCTAATACTAAGAGCATGGGAAGAGTTAACAGACTGCTTTTTTTCTTGTTCAACTTCATCTCTCCTTTGGAATTCAAGGTCTCTGTTCTCTAGTATATCATCAAGAATATCGGAATTCTAGTGTTAGAACGGAATTTCTTTTGTTTTTTTGCTTATTCTCCTTTTTGGAGCCGTTCTCGCTCAAATTCTAAGGCTTCGAGCTCTTCGAAATGAATTTTTAACACATTCGGATAGTCTTTCAGTTTGGTTTTGAGGATTTTCAGTTGCTCTGGAGTGGCCTCTTCTTTCGTAGTAGGACTCAGAAGCAAGACATCTTCATAGTAAAGGGAAAGAGATTCATAGGAGGAGATGAGGCGTCGATGGAAGGATTCCATCTTATTCGGAACCTCCATGTTTTTCAGTTTGGCAATGTTTCGATTCAGTTCTCCTGCCTCGAGGCTAATGAGGGCTAAGGTGGTGACGTAGGAGTCGCTTTGGGCGAGTTCTTGATGAAAGGTAGCCGTTCCAAGCGTGATGGTTTCCACGGTTCGTTTCGTCTCTTGCCAGTATTCGTCTTCATTGGCACATCCCCCAAGCAGCAACACGCTCACAAGAGCGGGGGCAATCCACCATTTCTTCAATCTTGTTCACCTCCTTCTCTATTTCTATATTCATTCCTCTATTCTTCTATTATACTCCTACTCTTTTTGAAACTTCTACCTTTGAAACGAGTTTCGGTAGGCACTAAACAAAAGAATCGGAGCATACGGATCCTCGTGACCGGTACATCGGAACGTGTATCCTCCATAGTTCAGGTTCTTTTGCAAGGTGAGGAGGTTTACGCCATCGAACATCTCCTCTAGCAAGAATACTCCTTCTTCCACAAACGAAAAATCCTGATCTAAAAAGCCAATCGCCCCCACCATCATCGCCATCGTGTAGAAGAAACGGTCTTTGGAGGCATCATCCTTCATCCACGCAACCATGGTGAGGCATTTTAATTGCTCGGTTTTCACATCTTTGGCAAAATCGAGTCTCACTCCCCCTCCTAAGTGGTGAGACCACACCTTTTGTGGAAGGTCTACTGAAGGAAGAAGCGGGTGAAGGAGTCCAATTTTTTCGGCATGAAATTCATTCATGAGAAAGTTCCAGGCTCGTTGAATGTCTGGGTAGGTGTAAGGCATGTTCGGGAGTTTGAAGCGGGGGTCGATACGTTTTTTCTTTGAGGTACTCAAAAGGGTGTTCCCCTCCTTGACATCAATTTCTGATTGATTCATCAGATAAAGAGAATAGGAATCTCCTATTCTCGAAGAAAGGTTTAATGGGTTTTCACATGAAGAGATTTGACTTTTTGGAAGGCTTTTTCGAGATCTGTGACATATTTCTTGCGGACCAACAGGCTTTTCGCTTCAGCAATGAATCGTTCCATGTTCTCGACAAACAATGGCTGCTTGAAGTTTTGCTCAAACGCGTAAGCATTGGGATGTTTGGCGACCTTAGACACAACTGAGGTCACTTCTGGAAGAATCATGGTGTAGACGGTTTCAAGGGTTTCGTGGAAGCCCCATTTTTCTTTCAACTCTCGGATGCGGTACATGGCTTGTTCCATTCCCCCATTCCAGTTGTTGTCTTGCAAAAGAACCGAAAGATACTGATTCAATTTTTCGAGACAATTCTCTTTACTTCGTTTAAAGGCAAGTCCCTTCGCTTCTTCTACTTGTGTTTGATACTCTTGTGGATCCGATAGACACACCATCAGCTCTTGCAAGAAGGCATCCATTTCCTCATCATAGGCCCAGAAATATTTCCAACGGTGCAACAAGGAATCCATCGTTCTTTTCACTTCCACCTCTCGGTTATTCAAGTCGTGAAGAATGCGCCTTAAAGAAGGAATGAGGGTGGAAGGGTTTCCCTTTCGATCTCTCATTTTGGCATTTAAGGCATTGAGTTCTTTGATATGGTTTTCTTCTACGAAGAGAATCTCATCGAGCCTTAATTCAGGCTTTAAGGAGAGGAGGGTAAACATTCCCGTGAAGGAGGTGTCTCGACCGACTTTGGTAGAAAACTGACTGGTAGGAATATGGAGAATATCTAGCCCGTATTCTGGTTCAAGCCAGCGTAGTGTGTAAAAGTCTTGGTCAAAGTCAACCACCAGCACTCTTCCTTCGAGGGGGGTAGCAGAAAAAATCTTCAGGGGATTTTTGCGAGAGCTGGGGGTGACGAGGGTTGGAGTAGCAGAAGGAATGGCGACTTGTGGTGCTGCAGAGATGGTCATATCTTCTTGTTCGTCTTCCTCTTCTATCACCGCTGTGGCAAATTCTTCGGGTTGAGACGTTGCTCGAACAATGCACTCCACATCATAGTCGGAAAACTTCTTATGCTTCCTTGCTGGAATCTTAAGACCAAGTTCGTTGACAAGAGCTTCCACTTCTTTTTTGGATAGATTTGTTTGACTCATGACTTCTTTTAAGGTGTACAACGTATCCTGCATGAAAAAACACTCCTTTTCAAGTTGAGTTCCATAATGGAGGCTTTGGGAAGTACTCCGATTGGAACCATCCGGATTTTCCGGACATAAAACGGGGAGAACCCCGTTTCTCGCTTACTTCAAGAATTGATTGATGTCATGGATGAAATGAAGAAGAATGGGAGCAAACGCACAAAGAGCCATTAAGCGAGCAACTCTTTTTTTCCCCTGTTTGATGGCATTTGGTAGACCGATCCAAATCATGGTGCCACTGACAAAAACCGAGTAAATAGGCAACCAAATGATTTCTAACCACTCTTGGGGAAGAAGCGAAGGAAAAGGTATACCTAGTAAGATAGCTCCGCTAATGGAAATGAGTACTTTCGATGATTCTTTCATGTTTTTCACTCCTCTTTTTTTTAGGGTTTGGCGTCGTTCTCTTTCCTAGCCTGGATAGAGCAAGG